>NZ_QPFC01000903.1:0-2864 GCF_003427465.1 Nocardiopsis sp. TNDT3
CCGCCACAGGACCCGACGGGCACCGGGGCGGGCCCGGAACCCGACGCCGCGCGGCCCGCGCGGCGATCAGTCGGCGGGGCGGTGCAGCAGGAACGCCCCGGCGTAGACGGGCCGGTCCGCGCGCTGGCCGTCGGTGGCCACGTACTCGTCCAGGACGGCGACGATGCGGCGGTCCAGCTCCGCCACCTCCTCGTCCGACAGGTGCAGCACGAAGCGCGAGTAGGTGCGCACCGACTCCGGTCCGGCCTCGCTCAGCTCCTGCTGGAAGGCCTCCACCGGCGCGACGGCGGAACCGGCGTCGGTGTCCAGAAGGGGGCCGTCCAGCCACCAGGTCTCCCCGGTGGCGCGGTAGGGCTTCTCCAGCGCGCCGCTGGCCCCGGTACGCACGGGCGCGGGCAGCAGCAGGCCCGCGTCCACGAGCTGGCGGACGTGGTACAGGACCGTGCCCGGGGTGACCTCCAGACGGTCGGCCAGCTCCTTGTTGGTGAGCTCCCGGGTCAGGCAGAGCCGCAGGATGCGGACCCGCAGCGGGTGGGCCAGGGCCTTGGCCTCCTGGACCGTGGCCGGTCGTCGCGTGCGCGGGCGGCGGGCGGTCCCGCTCTGTTCCGGTTCTCCCATGTCCCGAGGGTAACAACGGTCGGCTTCCGGCAATCGATTGAGTTTTATCAATCGATCTGTCATTCTCGACCGCATGACGGAAGCCGACCCCCCGCACACCCCTCCCCCTCCGGTACCGCGCCCGCGCCCCGCGCCGATGGGCGCCGCCTTCTGGAACCTGTGGACCTCCTCCGCCCTGTCCAACCTCGCCGACGGCGTCCTGAAGACGGCGCTGCCGCTGGTGGCGCTGCGCTTCACCGACTCCCCCGTCCTCATCGCCGGGGTGACGTTCGCGCTGACCCTCCCGTGGCTGTTCTTCGCGCTCCCGGCGGGCGCCCTGGCCGACCGGCTCGACCGGCGCCGGACGATGCTCGGCGCCAACCTCGCCCGGGCGCTGCTGCTCGGCGTCCTGGCGCTGTCCCTGGCCCTGGACCTGGGCTCGGTCGGGCTGCTGTACGCGGTGGCGCTGTGCGTCGGGGTCACCGAGACCCTCTACGACACCTCGGCCCAGTCGATCCTGCCGCAGGTGATCGGCCGCGACCGGCTCCCCCGGGCCAACGGGCGGCTGCACGCCGCCGAACTGACCGCGAACCAGTTCCTCGGGCCTCCCCTGGGCGGCCTGCTGGTGGCGGCGGGCGCGGCGGCGGCCTTCACCGCCCCGGCGGCGCTGTGGCTGGTCGCGGTGGGCGCGCTGCTGCTGGTGCGCGGCCGGTTCCGGACCGCGCGGGCCGCGCCCGCCACCCTGCGCGCCGACATCGCCGAGGGGCTGCGCTTCCTGTGGCGCGACCGGATCCTGCGCTCGTTCGCGGCGATGGTGGGCGCCAGCAACTTCGCCAGCAACGCGGCCTTCACCGTCTTCGTGCTCTTCGCGGTGGGTCCGGACTCGCCCATGGGCCTGTCCGAGCCCGCCTACGGCCTGCTCATGACCGCCGTCGCCGCGGGCAGCGTGGTGGGCGCCCTGTGCGCCGGGCGGATCGAGCGACTCTTGGGACGCACCCGGGCGCTGCGGACCTGCGCGCTGACCTTCGCCGTGCTCGTGGGCCTGCCCGCGGTGACCGCCGACCCCGTCCTGGTCGCGGCGGGCTTCTTCGCGGGCGGGGTGGGGATCGCGGTGTGGAACGTGGTCACGGTGTCGCTGCGCCAGCGGATCACCCCCGACCCCCTGCTCGGCCGGGTGAACAGCGCCTACCGTCTGCTGGCATGGGGCACCATGCCGCTGGGCGCCGCGACGGGCGGCCTCATCGCGGAGTTCCTGGGACTGACCTGGGTGTTCGCCTCCATGGGGCTGCTGTGCCTGGGGCTGCTCGCCGGACTGGCCCGGTTGGACGACGCGGCCCTGACCGCGGCGGAGCACCGGGCCGACGAGAGCCGGCAAGCCCCCGGGGACCGGTGAAAACCGGTGGACTCCCCCGACCGCGCGGTGGAGCATGGGGGACCATGACCCCACCCGAGGAAGAGGTGCTGGAGGGCGGCAACGTCGCCGACCAGGTGGTGCGCGTGGGACGGACCGTGCGCAAACCGTGGCGGCGCTCCTCCCCTTCGGTGCTGCTCCTACTCACGTACCTGCAGGCGTGCGGCTACGAGGCGTCCCCTTCCGCGGTCGGCAGGGACGAGCGGGGCCGCCAGGTGCTCGGGTACGTGCCGGGGACGATGGCGGACCGGACGGCGCCGATGACGGAGGGGGAACTGCGTCGGCTGGGCGGGACGATCCGCCGCCTCCACGACCTGACCGCCGCGTACCGGCCCCCGGAGGAACCGGTGTGGGAGGTGCCCATCCCGCACGAGCGCGAGGAACTCGTCTGCCACAACGACCTGGCGCCGTGGAACCTGGTGCGCGACGGAGACGCCTGGACCTTCATCGACTGGGACAGCGCCGGTCCGGGCACGCGCATGGGCGACCTCGGATACGCCGCGCACGGGTTCGTGCCGCTGCACGAGGGCGGGGACCCCCGGCGCGACGCGCGGCGGCTGCGCGCCCTGGCCGACGGGTACGGGTGCGACGGGGCCCAGCGCCGTGAACTGCCCGACGCGGTCCTGGGGCGCGTGCGCGGCATGTACGACCTGCTGACGGAGGGCGCGCGGACGGGTGAGCAGCCGTGGGCGCGCCTGCACGCGGAGGGGCACGCCGACCACTGGGGACCGGCGTCGGAGTACGTCGAGCGCAACCGCCAGCTGTGGCGGGAGGCGCTGCTGCGCTGACGGGGGTCTCGCGCCGCCCGCCGACCCCCGCGGACGCGACGCCCGCAGACCCGCCCGCGCCTTCCACC
>NZ_QPFC01000096.1:0-10914 GCF_003427465.1 Nocardiopsis sp. TNDT3
GGCCCGCCACGGCCGCGCCGTGGCGGGCCCCTGATCAGGGCCGGTACGCGCCGGTGACCAGCCAGGCCGTACTCCGGGCCCGGAACCCGAGGGTGACCGCGCGGGCGAGGATCCACACCCCGAAGGCGATCCACAGGCTCACCAGCGCCCACATGGGGCCGTCCGCCAGCCGCGGCAGGACCAGGGCGAACGGCAGGAAGACCAGCATCGTCCACAGGGACGCCCACGCCAGGTAGCGCTGGTCCCCGGCGCCCATCAGCACGCCGTCCAGCACCATGGTCACCCCGCTCAGCGGCTGCAACAGCGCGACCACCACCAGCGAGGCCGTGATCAGGACCCGCACCTCGGGGTCGGAGGTGAACGGGATCCACGCCCACGGCAGCGCCAGGAACACCACCGCCATGAAGACCAGGCCCAGTCCCACGCCCCACTCCACCATGCGCCGCGTGGCGTCCCGGGTGCCCTGGACGTCCCCCGCGCCCAGGTAGCGGCCCACGATGGACTGCCCGGCGATGGCGATCGCGTCCATGGCGAACACCAGCAGCGCCCAGATGTTGTGGCTCACCTGGTGCGCGGCGATCGACGCGTCGCCCAGCCGGGCCGCCACCGCCGTGGTCACCAGGGCCACCACGCGCATCGACACGCTGCGCAGGAACAGGGCGAACCCCGCCGAGGCCGAGGCGCGCAGGCCCGCCGTCGTGGGCATGAGCGACACGCCCTCGCGCCGGGCCGCGCGCGCGATCGTCATCACGTACCAGAACGCGCCCCCGCCCTGGGCGAGCACCGTCGACCAGGCCGAACCCGCGATGCCCCAGTCCAGGACCAGCACGAACACCGAGCACAGCACCGCGTTGGCGACGTAGGAGCAGACCGCCACCACCAGCGGGGTCCGGGCGTCCTGGAGGCCGCGCAGCACACCGGTGCCCGCCATGACGATGAGCAGGAACGGCGTACTGAGCAGGCTGATGCGCAGATAGGTCAGGGCGTGGGGCGCCACGTCCGGCGAGGCGCCCAGCGCCTCCACCATCACCGGGCCGAGCGGCCAGCCGATCGCGACGGCGGCGAGACCCAGCAGGACCGCGAGCCACAGCCCGTCCACGCCGTCCCGCACGCCCCCGGGGACGTCGCCCGCGCCGAACCTGCGCGAGACCGCCGCGGTGGTGCCGTAGGCGAGGAAGACGCAGACGGCCACGAGCGTGAGCAGCACCTGCCCGGCCACGCCCAGGCCGCCGAGCGCCTCGGTGCCCAGCGTGCCGACGATCGCGGAGTCGGTGAGCAGGAACAGCGGCTCGCTGATGAGCGCGAAGAACGTCGGGACCGCCAGGGCGAGGATCTCGCGGTCGTGGCGGTGCCGGAAAGGGGCGGCCGAAAGCAGTTGTGGCATGACCAGCACACAGTATCGGACACGCGTTCTACGCGGGTGTGGAGTTATCCACACCCCGGCTGAAGCCTGTGGATAACTTGTGGAAACACGCCCTGTGAGGCATCTTGCACCCCCTGACTGCATCCTGCGTTTTGGCAGGTCAAAGGCTATATGCAGCGGTCGTGACAAAGTTATCCACAGGTGATGTGCACAACCCCGGTTCGGGATGCCCTGCGGGGCACCGGACATGGTGGTAGGGGACGTGTCCACAACCTCCGGTCGAGGCGCCTCCGGCGTCCGCCATGGGGCATCCTGGAAGGGTCGGCCCGTTCCCGGGTCGACGGAAGTACCGTCCCGGGGGAGCGTTCGTGAGTGTCGCTGAGCAGCCACCTGAAGAAGGCGGATACGAGCGCACCCCGCCCCACGACATCCAGGCCGAGCAGAGCGTGCTCGGCGGCATGCTGCTGTCCAAGGACGCCATCACGCAGGTCGTGGAGATCATCCGCTCCGCCGACTTCTACCGCCCCGCGCACCAGATCATCTACGAGAGCATCGTCGACCTCTTCTCCCGCGGCGAGCCCGTGGACGCCATCTCGGTCAACGCCGAGCTGACCAAGCGCGGCGAGGCCACCCGGGTCGGCGGCGCCCTCTACCTGCACACCCTCACCGAGGCCATCCCGACCGCGGCCAACGCGGGCTACTACGCCAAGATCGTCTCCGACCGCGCGGTCCTGCGCCGCCTGGTCGAGGTGGGCACCCGCATCGCCCAGATCGGCTACGCCGGGGACGGCGAGGTGGACGACCTGGTCGACCACGCCCAGGCCGAGATCTACAAGGTCGCGGAGAAGCGCACCGGCGAGGACTACGTCGCGCTCGCCGACATCATGCCGGGCGCCCTGGACGAGATCGAGGCGATCGGCGCCAACGACGGGACCATGACCGGCGTGCCCACCGGCTTCGCCGACTTCGACGCCCTCACCAACGGCCTCCACCCCGGCCAGATGGTCATCATCGCCGCCCGCCCGGCCGTTGGCAAGGCGCTGGCCCTGGACACGCCCCTGCCGACACCCGGCGGATGGACCACCATGGGGGAGGTGGAGGTCGGCACCGAGCTGATCGCCGCCGACGGGACACCCACCCGGGTGGTGGCCGCCACCGAGGTCATGACCGGGCGGCCCTGCTTCGAGGTCGTGTTCGACGACGGCACCACCGTCGTCGCCGACGGCGACCACCAGTGGCTGACCCACACGCGGGCCTCGCGGCGCGCGGCCCGGGAGGCCGAGGCCCGGGGCACGGTTCCCCGTGTGCTGCCCGAGGTGAGGACCACCAGGGAGATCGCCCGGACCCTGCGTACGGAGACCGCCGACCGCAGGCTGAACCACTCGGTGGTCAACGCGGAGGCCATCGAGCTGCCCGAACGCGACCTCCCCCTGCCGCCCTACTTCCTCGGCGCCTGGCTCGGTGACGGAGCCTCCGCCGCCGCCCGGGTCACCAGCACGGACCCCGAGGTCCTGCTCAACATCGAGGCCGAGGGACTCGTGACCAAGCCGGTCGGCTCCACCGGCATGACCTATGGTGTCTTCCTGCCGGAGGAGGACACCACGCCCACGGCCCGTGAGTGCGTGGTGTGCGGAACGGAGTTCGTGCCCTCCCTGCCTCACGTGCGCAGCTGTGGGCAGTCGTGCGGGGGCAAGGCGCGCTTCGTCTCCGATCCTGTGCCGCACACCTCCTGCGTCGACTGCGGGCGCCCCTGCTTCGGTCAGCTCCGGTGCCGTGAGTGCGTCACCAGCCACGGCAGTGTCCAGGCGCGGTTGCGCACCCTCGGGGTTCTGGGGAACAAGCACATCCCCCAGGAGTACCTGCGCGCCTCGGTCGACCAGCGGCGCGCCCTCCTCGCCGGTCTGCTGGACACGGACGGCACGGTGAACGCCACCGGCTCCGTGCAGTTCGCGGTCACCAGCCAGCGCCTGGCGAACGGCTTCCGGGAACTGGCGCACAGCCTGGGGTACCGCACCGGGATGTCGACCAGGCGGGTCGGCGGCCGGTCGGAGGAATCGTCGACCTGCTACACGGTCACCTTCGGCTCCAGGAGCGAGGTCTTCCGACTCGCACGCAAGAGGCGTGCGCACCGGGAGCGCGGCGCCGACCGAGGTTACGCACGGATCGGCTCCCGGTTCGTCACCGAGGTGCGACCGGTGGAGAGCGTTCCGGTCCGCTGCGTCCAGGTGGACCACCCGGACCACCTGTTCCTGGCCACCCGGTCGATGGTCCCCACCCACAACTCGACGCTGGCCCTGGATTTCGCGCGTGCGGCGTCCATCAAGCACGACATGACCGCGGTCTTCTTCAGCCTGGAGATGGGGCGCAACGAGATCGTCATGCGCCTGCTGTCGGCGGAGGCCCGGGTGCCCCTGCACACCATGCGCTCGGGTCTGATGACCGACGAGGACTGGACCCGCCTGGCCAGGCGCATGGGCGAGGTGGCCAACGCGCCCCTGTTCATCGACGACTCCCCGAACATGTCGATGATGGAGATCCGGGCCAAGTGCCGGCGGCTCAAGCAGCAGCACGACCTCAAGCTGGTCATCGTCGACTACCTCCAGCTGATGAGCTCGCCCGGCCGGGTGGAGAGCCGTCAGCAGGAGGTCTCGGAGATGTCCCGGTCGCTCAAGCTCCTGGCCAAGGAGCTGGAGGTCCCGGTGGTGGCGCTCTCCCAGCTGAACCGAGGCCCCGAGCAGCGCACCGACAAACGCCCGCAGGTGTCCGACCTCCGTGAGAGTGGATCGATCGAGCAGGACGCGGACATGGTCATCCTGCTCTACCGCGAGGACGTGCACGACAAGGAGTCGCCGCGCGCGGGCGAGGCGGACATCATCGTGGCCAAGCACCGCAACGGCCCCACGGCGGACGTGACCGTGGCCTTCCAGGGCCACTACAGCCGGTTCGTCGACATGGCACCCGGCTAGACCGGTGCTTCGGGGCCCGCCGCGCGGCGGGCCCCGAATATCGGCTAGTCGTAATAGCGGTTTATGGTCAAGCCGATTTGTCGACAAAGCGCTACGTCCGCTTCACACGGAGTCGCTGACCACGATCCCCTCCCGTAGTTCCAGGTGGCGGCCGGTGAAGCGCTGTCGGGTCCTGCGGTCGTGGGTGACGACCACCAGCGTGCCCTCGTAACGTGTCAGCGCCTCCTCCAGGTCCTCCACGAGACCGGGGGAGAGGTGGTTGGTCGGCTCGTCCAGGAGCAGCAGGTCGTAGGCACCCGACGTCAGCCGGGCGACCTCGATCCTGCGGCGCTGGCCCACCGACAGGGACGCCACCGGCTGGTCCAGCTCCCCGGGCCGGAACAGCCCGAGCGAGGCGAGCTCGTCCCGGTGGTCCTCGGCGAACCCGGGCCGCCCCGCGGCGTAGGCGCCGAGCACGGTCTGTCCGGCGGCGAAGGAACCGTCCTCCTGACGCAGGTAACCCACCCGGCCGGGGACCGAAACCCGCCCCTCGTCGGGGACCGCGTCCCCGGACAGGAGCCGGAGCAGGGTGGTCTTGCCCGCCCCGTTCGGCCCGGTGACCAGCACGCGTTCGCCCGGAGCGAGGTCCAGGCAGGGCACCTCCAGGCGGTGGTCCACCCGGACCCCCTCCAGCGAGGCGGCCGGAGCGCTCTCACCGGTGCGGGATCCGGTGAACCCGGCGGTCATCCGCAGCGGTACCGGCGGCGGCGCCACCGGGTCGGCGGTCAGCCTCTCCACCCTCTCCTTGGCGTTGCGGACGCGGCCCATGGAACCGTGCGCGGCCCCCCGCATCTTGAACGCCCCGTGGCCGAACGCGGCCTTCTCCATCTTGCGCGGGATGGCCTTCAGGGCCGCGATGCTGTTCTCGGCCAGCCTGCGCTGCCGGGCCAGGTCGGCCCTCCACTCCTCGTACTCGCGGATCCACCGGGCCCTGGCCGAGGCCTTCGCGGCCAGGAACCCGTCGTAGCCGTTGCCGTACCGGTGGATCCGGCGCAGGTCGTGGTCGACCTCCAGGACGGTGTCGGTCACGTTGGCCAGGAACGCCCGGTCGTGGGTGACGGCCACGACCGTGCCCCGGTGGCGGCGGAGCCGGTCCTCCAACCAGGCGACCGCGCGGTCGTCCAGGTCGTTGGTGGGCTCGTCCAACAGGAGCAGTTCGGGCGAGGCCGCCAGCATCGCGGCCAGGGCCAGGCGCGAGCGCTCCCCGCCGGAGAGGGTCCTCAGCGGGCGGTCGCGGTCCAGGCCGGGAAGGCCCAGCCCGTGCAGTCCGGCGTCGACGCGCGCGTCGGCGTCGTAGCCGCCGCGCGCCTCGAACCGGGCCAGCAGGTCGCCGTAGGCGTCCAGCTCCTCCGGGGTGGCCGAGCCGAGCATGCTCTCCGCCGCGCGCAGGCGCGCCTCCATGTCGCGCAGGACGGCCAGGGCGGAGTCGATCGCGTCGCCGACGGTGCCGGTGGAGACCCCCACCGCCTCCAGGGTCTGCGGCAGGTAGCCGGTTCCTCCCGGAGCCCGGACCGTGAGGTCGCCGTTGGTGGGCTCCTCCTCCCCGGCGAGCAGGCGCAGCAGCGTGCTCTTGCCCGAGCCGTTGTCGCCGATGATCCCGACGCGCTCGCCGGGGCTGATGGTGAGGGTGACACGGTCGAGCACGGTGTGGTCGCCGTAGCGGTGGGTGATGTCGTTGAGGGTGAGCTGGGACTGTGCTCGTACTCGGGCGGTGAGCATGCGCGCCTCCTGATCTGCGGTGTGGCTGGGAGAGGAGCCGCGGATCGACGGTGGGGCGCTGGCGTTCCGGGTTTCGGACAGGGCGCGGCGATGGCGCGGGTCCGAGAAAAGGGAACGGTGAGGCCTTCCGTGGTCGACCGCGGTACGGCGACGCCGGGGAGCGTGGGGAGGTCGCCGTGCGGCACTGGGCGCTGGCGGCGGCTCGGGCGTCGGACGCGGGACTACAGGAAGATCAGCCTCATGGGGAAGACGATACGTCTCGTTTTCTTGGCCGTCAAGCGGACATCCGTGAGACCGACATCACGGTGTTCGGGGTGCCAGAGGCCCTGTAATGGCTAACCACTTTGCTCTTTATGGTCAAGCCGATTTGTCGACAAAGGGACGTGGCACCAGGAGGGCGTCGCCGGGAGGCCCCGCGCGGACTCCGCACAGGACGAGGGGGCCGCCCCGCGGGGCGGCCCCCTGTGCTCGCTTCGGTTCGCCGCGCACCCGTGCGCCGGACCCGGTGCGGCCCTTCACGGACCGGACCCGCCCGTACGGAGGGCGCGGTCGGCCGCGGGGCCCATGACGAAGGCCTCCCCGTCCGGAGGATCCGGCGGGGAGGCCTTCGTTCGAGCCGCTGGCTAGAGCCAGCGGACCTCGGGGCGGCTCCGACCCTTGTCGTCGGTCACCAGCACCCAGTGCATGATCGGGTGTCCCGACGTCGTCGCGTCGGCGTCCTCGCGGGGCTGCGGGACGTTGACCGGCTCGGTCGCGAGACCGGAGAGGCGGTTGGTCCCAGCCGAGAGGCGGATGCGCCGACGGGTCGTCGAGAACCGAGTGGGGTGGGGTGCACGGTCCGTCCTGCGCGCCATGGGACCCTCCTCGTTTCCGTTTCAGATGCCCCAAGTTAACCGTACGTTCACCTTCGAGTCAATTCGCTGGAGCTCGCGGGCTCGGTCCACCGGGGGCTCGGCCTCCGTGTGAGGCCTGTTTGGAGACATGCCCAGGTCGGGGGGTTCTATGCGTGATGTGACGAATGCCCTGTGTGACGGTTCTCTGACCTGCGCAGGGGAAAGGAGTGTGTCACCCGAAGGGAAGGTGAACGGAAGGTGAACGAAGCGCGAAGGGGGCGCCCGGTCCGGCCGCGCGCCCGGCGCCGCGCCGCGGTGGCACCGCACCGGAGTGGCCCGGCCGTGTGCGGAGGCCACGGTTCACCGGGGACCGCCTACCGCCCGCCCGGCAGGGGCCCGAACACAGCGAGAGCACCCGCCGGGACGGCGGGTGCTCCGCGTGGGCCTTGAGGCGCGGCGGTCACTCCTTGAAGATGAGCCCCACGACCTCCAGGTAGAGCTGCTCCGGGTAGGGGATGAAGTCGATCCGGCTCAGGGCCTGGTCCTGACCGGCCGACTCCATCACGAAGGTCCCGTAACCGAGGAAGCGGCCCAGCAGGGTCCGCTCGAACCTCATGTCGGTGACCTTGCCCAGCGGCATCATGTTCACCTGCCGGACGATCAGGCCGGTGGTCAGCAGGAGTCGTGCGGAGGTGATGACGAAGTAGTCCACCGACCACTCCGCTACCCGCCACACGAACCACACCAACACCAGCAGCCACACCCACCAGATGATCGCCAGCGTCGCTGCGCTGTCGGCGATGGAGGTGTTGCTGAGGATCCCGGCGAGGATCAGCGCGCCGAGGACCGCTCCGACCGGACCGATCAGCACCGCGGGGTGCCGACGGATGGTCACCACGTCCTGCTCGTGCGGCAGGAGGTAGCGGTTGACCGACGCAGGAGCGCTGTTACTCGACGCTACGAGCCGCATGCCACCCGACCGTTCCGGTTACAGGAGCGCGTTGACGAAACGGGACATCGACTCCGCGCCCCCCATCAGACCGCCCAGAGCGCTCTCGATGACCCCCGCAGCGCTTTCCGGCTGTGTGAACAGATAGAACGCCACGAAAGCGATGAGCGCGTAGCCGCCCCATTTTTTCAACTTCGCCACGACTGACTCCCCTTGGAATCCACCTGACCCACCAACCCAGCAGTGATTGTCGCACCGACCATCATGCCCGTAAAGCCTGGGGCGCACCCTCGGCGTGGCGGTATGTCGGACCTTCCTCGCATGCGGGCTGTGTCCGGTTCCGGTGGTGTTGGTAACCCAGTGATTGGTGGTCCGGAATGTGGTTCAGGTCCGCTGAGGACTATGACATTAAGGACACTGCTGGATATAAGGGGGTAATTCATAGCCCCCTGTCCAGGTCACCGGAGTTCGGACAGGCCGAAAACCTCGGTAGGACCTGCTCGGATCCGCTAGGACTGCTCGGCGAAGGCCAGCGCGAGCACCTGGAGGTGCTGTCGGGCGATCCGCTCCACGAGCTCGGGGGTGGCCTTGCCGGTCACGTCCTCGGCGCCGTGCCGCGCCGCGTCCACGCACCGCGTGACGGTGGAGGTGTGGTGCACCTCGGAGAACTCCTCGGCCAACCGGCTCCGCACCGGTTCGAAGCGAGAGTCGCGGGCGGTCGAGGTGGAGGGGTTCTCGGTCATCTCACTCCTTGGGGGCTACGGGGGTCGCGCTGTGTGTTCTTCCGGGATCTTTCGGTAGCCGCTGGAGGGTGGACGAAGCGTCGCGCCGGAGGAGGCGCGGGCGTGCGGTGTCAGCGGGCTGATGATGAGGGGTCTAGGGGCGAGGGGTGTTTCGGTCCGGCTGGTCTCCGCTTACGGGCGTGCGAGAACCATCTTCACTCCTCTCTGTTACATTACCGTCTCGAAATGAATTCGGCTAATGCAAAACCGTGTCGGCGCTTGCGCCGGCTCGCCGTGTCCACCTGGGCGGACGGGGGAGTCGGCTGCAGGCATGCCCGGTTTTCGGTCGTTCATTCCTCCGGTAGCAAAAAGAGCCGAAAAAGCGCCCAACCGTGATCCGGTGGGCGCTGGGGGTGGATGGGGCGGATGTGTCTCAGGCGCAGCCGTAGAGGCGGTCGCCCGCGTCGCCCAGCCCCGGCAGGATGAAGCCCTGCTCGTTGAGCCGCTCGTCCACCGCGGCCGTCACCACGCGCAGGGTCGCGCCGTGGTCGGGGTCCAGTTCCTCGGCGAGCCTGTGCTCCACCGCGGTCAGGCCCTCGGGGGCGGCGAGCAGACAGATCGCGGTGATGTGGTCGGCGCCCCGCTCCACCAGGAGCCTGAGCGCGGCGGCCAGGGTGCCGCCGGTGGCCAGCATCGGGTCCAGCACGTAGCACTGGCGGCCGGACAGGTCCTGCGGCAGCCGGTCGGCGTAGGTGGCGGGCTGGAGGGTGTCCTCGTCGCGGGCCATCCCCAGGAAGCCGACCTCGGCGGTGGGCAGCAGGCGGGTCATCCCGTCGAGCATGCCCAGGCCCGCGCGCAGGATCGGCACCACGAGCGGCGTGGGACGTGTCAGCTGCGTTCCGGTGGTCTCCACGAGCGGGGTCCGGATGGTGACGTCCGTCACTCGGACGTCCCGGGTCGCCTCGTAGGCGAGCAGGGTCACCAACTCGTCGGTCAGGCGCCGGAAGGTCGGGGAGTCGGTACCCACGTCGCGCAGGGTGGTCAGTTTGTGCGCGACCAGGGGGTGGTCGACGACCAGGGTTTCCAAAGCGTTCTCCGGTTGAGCTGGGACAACAAGACGGTGGCTGGGGAGGAGGCCTGCCCGAGTCTAACCGCGCGCATCCACCGGACCGGAGGCGCCGAGGGCCGCGCGGTCCCCGCTCCGGACCGGCGCGGCCGCGCGGCCGGGGCCTCCCGGGGGGCGTGGGAGCGGCGGAGGGGCAGCGGGGATCCGGTTCTCATGAGAGCGTGGTCCGGAATGACGCGGACCAAGGGGGACGGTGGCACCGGAGTGATCGTTACCATGTCACTCGCACGGGCGATCCGGGATTCCTTCGTCCGCACCGATACACCGGCCGGGTTGGGGTGACGATGACAGTGCTCGATCATGGTGACGACGACTCGGGCGACTTCGCGGCCATCGCGTACAGGGAAGAGGAGTACTGGGACGTCGACCTGCTCCCCGTGACCCTGACGCACGACCTCAAGGGGCTGATCCACGCCCTGCGCCAGCAGCCGAGCATCAGCGGCTCCCTCGGTCTGGTCTCGGTCGGCGACGACTTCTTCATCATCGTGCGCGTCTACGGTGAGGACGTCTCCCTCTTCCTGTCCGACGTGACCGCGTCCGTGGACTGGCAGGTGGCCCGGGACGTCCTGGACTACCTGGACATCGACCAGCCGGACGACGACGACCTGGACCAGGTGCTGCCCGCGGGCGACCTGTCCATCGTGGCCGACCTCGGACTGGACGAGATGGAGCTGGGCGCCCTGGCGGGCGATCTGGACCTGTACCCCGACGAGGTGCTGGCCAGCGTGTCCGAGCGGCTGGGATTCGCCCAGTCCTTCCAGCGTGTACTGGACGGTATGGGGTAAGGACCTGCTCTAGAAGAGCATCCGGGCGAACAGGAGAGCACGCGGTGTCGACCTTCGCAGCGGTCTTCGCTCCCAACGGGAGGACGTGGCGGGGAACCGAGGTCGAACTCGGGGACGTGGACGTCATCGACGACGTCACCGAACTGATGCTCGACTTCGCGACCGACCGGGGCAGCGAGGTCTCGATCCTGCTGGTGGAGGCCGACGACGAGTGGTTCGCCATCGTGCGCGCCGACGACGACGGCGGCGAGCCGCGCGTGTACCTCTCCGACGCGCGGGTGGTGCACGACCACCCGCTGGCCTCGGTGCTGTCCGAGGCCGGGGGGCTGGGCGCGCCGCCGCCCTCCGAGAGCGCCGGAGCCCGGCCCGACCCGCGGCCCGACGGCGACGGGGGCCTGCTCTCCGACCTGGG
>NZ_QPFC01000010.1:0-7727 GCF_003427465.1 Nocardiopsis sp. TNDT3
CCACCTCGTCTACACGATGCCCTCGTACCACAACCCCACCGGCACGATGATGTCCGCGGCGCGCCGCCGCGAGCTGGGTGAGCTGTCCGCCCGTCACGGCGTTCCGGTGCTGGAGGACCACGCCTACACCGGCCTGCGCGCCCCCGACGAGCCCCCGCCGCTGGCCGCGTTCGCCCCGCGCGGGGCCGAGGTCATCACCGTGGAGTCGCTGTCCAAGGTCGGCTGGGCCGGGCTCCGGCTGGGCTGGCTTCGCGCGCCCGCCGAGATGGCCCTGCGCCTGAGCCGCCGCAAGGTCCTCGCCGACCTGGCCAGCCCCCTGCTCGACCAGGCGGTGACCGTGCGCCTCCTGGAGCGCTACGACGAGCTGTCCCGGCAGCGCTCCGAGCTGATGCGCGAGGCCCTCGACCACATGGAGGAGCTGCTGCGCGGTGCCCTGCCCTCCTGGGAGTGGCGGCGCCCCGACGGAGGGGCGGCGCTGTGGGTGCGCCTGCCCGGGGTGGAGGCCCGCGCCTACGTGCAGGTCGCGCTCTGCCACGACGTGGAGCTGGTCCCGGGCTCGGTGATGTCGGCCTCCGGAGGGGAGCGCCACGCCGAGTGGTTCCGGCTGCCCTTCGCCTACGACGCCCCCACCCGGGAGGAGCTGGTCTGGCGGCTGGCGCGGGCCTGGCGCGAACTCGACCGGCACGGGCCGGTGGAGGCCGATCCGGTCCGCCTCGTGGTCTGACCCTCCGGGGCGGGGCGGGTCTCGGCGCGAACGGGGCCCGGGCGAGGTGGACCCGTACACGCGCGAGGGCGGCATCACCGGTGGGTGGTGCCGCCCTCCGCCGTGTCCGGCGACGAACCGGACGGGGGACCGGGACTAGCCGATCTTGACCCCGCGGGCGTTGGTGAAGCGCTCCTGGACGTCGGCCCAGTTGACCACGTTCCAGAACGCCTTGGCGTACTCGGCCTTCACGTTCTTGTACTGGAGGTAGAAGGCGTGCTCCCACATGTCCAGCATCAGCAGCGGAACGGAGCTGAGGGCGGTGTTGCCCTGCTGGTCGTAGAGCTGCTCGATGACCAGGCGCTGACCCAGCGCGTCCCAGGCCAGGATCGCCCAGCCCGAGCCCTGGATGGTGGTGGCCACGGCGGTGAAGTGCGCGCGGAAGGCGTCGAAGGAGCCGAACTGGTCGTCGATGGCCGCGCCCAGCTCGCCCTCGGGCTTGTCACCGCCCTCGGGGGACAGGTTCTTCCAGAAGACGGAGTGGTTGACGTGGCCGCCCAGGTTGAAGGCCAGGTTCTTCTCCAGCATCGGGATGGTGCCGAAGTCGCCGGTCTCCCGGGCCTCCGCCATCTTCTCCAGAGCCGTGTTGGCACCGGCGACGTAGGTCGCGTGGTGCTTGTCGTGGTGCAGCTCCATGATCTGACCGGAGATCCACGGCTCCAGGGCCGCGTAGTCGTAGGGCAGTTCGGGAAGCGAGTACGGCGCAGACATCTCTGACGCACCTTTCCAATGACGCGGTTCGTCGTGTTCACCAGCGATGGGATCGCCTAGGCAGCAAGCTATCAGTCGGGCGGCGGCTCACCCGATGTCAGGCTCTTTACACTCCGGCACGGGAATAAACCGGGGCTGCCGACCCCGGTCCGGAGCGCCCGGCCCCGTGCCCGCGGCCGCCGCCCCTCGGGGAGCGGACCGCGCACGGACGGTCCGCGCGCTCCGCGTCCCACCGCCGCCTCCTCCCCGCACTGCCCGGTACGGCCGCTCCCAATCCTGGCTTTCGTGGTGAAATCGCCCGGGACGCGGACGCGATCACGGCGGACTCCGCGGAAAACATCGGCCGGTGTCCGCCGTGATCGCGTCGAATTCGCAGGTGGGTGGGGAAGAATTGGCAGTCGTGCTCCAAACGCCGCACGGCCGCCCGCGGCCGGGCCCCGCGCCGCCGCGCGGGCGGTCCCACGGGAGGCCAGCGGGCGGCGGGGACGGGTCCGCCGGCGCTCCGGGAAAACCCCGGATGCGCGCACATGAGAGGCGCGTGATGCGCGGGTGAACGGAAGGCGAATTGCGTGTAATCCAGGTTTCGATTCCCCTTCGGGGGCGTCCGTTATTTCCTCGAAGGGCTAAGGTCGAAAGCGTCTGAGCGGATTGCCGACCTGCCCGAAACACCGGGCGAAGCGGCAGTTCAGTGCCGGGAAACCAGCCCTTCCCCTCTCGTCCCCCCGCGGCCCGCGCCCGGCGGAACCGTGTCGAAACTCCCGTGGAGGTATCCGCCCATGCGGTCGCTTCGCAGCCGTCTCCGTCCACTCCTGGTCACCGGCGCGGTGGTCGGCGCCGCCGTGCTCTGCGTGCCAGCCGCCCTGGGGATCGCGGGCCTGATCGGCTGGACGGACGTGCTCATCCTCACCTTCCTCGGCCTGCTCGCCGGTGCCGTGGGCGTGCTCGGGCTGGGCACGCTGCTCCTGTCCCGCAGGGTGGGCGCCCTCTCCAGGAGCGTGTCCACCTCGATGGAGGCCCACAGCCGCAACGTCGCCGAGACGCTGGGGCGCGACCGCCTGGAGGCCGCCCTGGCCATGGACGGCGTCCGCGAACGCGTCGCCCACCTCCAGGACCACACGCTCCCCAAGGTCAGCCGCGAGATCAGGAACGCCGTCACCGCGCGGGGCCGCGACGACTACGAGCAGCAGGTCGCCTGGACCGAGCTGCGCGAGTACCTCGACACCGCCGCGTTCATGCCGCCCCTGCGCGGCTGGGCCGCCTCCCCCGACGTGCTCCGCATCCTGGTCCGCCAGATCGACCGACTGCGCCCCGGCCTGGTCGTGGAGTGCGGCAGCGGCGCCTCCAGCGTCTGGATCGGCTACGCCCTGCGCCGCGCGGGCACCGGCAGACTCGTCGCCGTCGAGCACGACGCCCGCTACGCCGAGCTCAGCCGCGAACTGGTGGCCGCGCACGGGCTCGACGACATCGTCGAGGTCCGGCACGCCCCGCTGGTCCAGACCCCGAACACGACGGTCACCGTCAACGGCGAGGAACTGCCCACCGCCGACCGCTGGTACGACACCTCCGTCTTCGCCGACCTGGAGGGCGTCGGCCTGGTGTTCGTCGACGGCCCGCCCCAGGCCACCGGCCTCCAGGCCCGCTACCCCGCGCTGCCCGTCCTGCTGCCGCGCTGCACCGAGGACGCCGTCATCGTCCTGGACGACGCCGCGCGCGTGGACGAGCGCGCCATCGGTGACCGCTGGCTGGCCGAGCACCCCGAACTCCAGCGCGTCGAGGAGGCCGCCGAGAAGGGCGCCCACGTCTTCAGCCGCAAGGGCGTCTAGCGGACGCCGCGTTCCCACGCACCGCCTGACGGGCTCCCCGCGGAGCCCCGACCGACACACCCGAGGTCACCCGATGATTACCACCGCCCTGCGGCAGGCACTGCGCGCCCGTGGCACCGAGGCCGCCGTGCTCTGCCACGCGGGTGCCGACACCCGCTCCGTCCTGGCCGAGCTGCCGCTACGCCCCGACGACATCCTGGTGGACCTGGACGCCCACCCCCTGGGCCGGCCCCTGGAGCTTCCGCGCGCCTGGATGCGGGACGAGGAGCCCGAGGTCGGTCTGGTCGCGGTCGTGGCCGCCACGACCACCGACCTGCACCGCGCCCTCACCGTCTCCACGCACCTTCCCAGAGCCGTGCACATCGTGGTCGCCATGGTCGCCACGTCCGGCCACCAGGAGCCCCCGATCCCGGCCTCCCCGGGCATGGGCCAGTGGCGCGAGCTCCAGGAGGTGCGGGTCCGCCGCGTCAACAGGAACGGCTGGCTGTGCGAGCTGTTCTTCCCCAACGGAATGGACACCGTCCAGGTGGTCGACGCCGTCGTGCACGGCACCCGGGGTCGGCGCCGGGGGCCGGCCACCGCGCCGCTGGCCGTCCTCAACGGGCCCGAGGCCGCCCTGTGGCGGCCGGGCGACACCGGCGTGCGGGGCGTGGAGGCGCAGGGGCCCGTCCCGCTGCGCCGGGTGACCCCTGTGGGGGACCTGGCGCTGCGCGTGTCCGACGACGTCGCGCGGCCCGAGTGGACCGACCCGGTCGTCCCCGTCCTGGACCGCGCCACCACCGCCGCCGACTCCTGGGCCCGGATCTCCGGGCCGGACGGGCACGTCCGGGCCCACGAGGCGGTGCCGGACAGCGCGCACGCGGTCGCGCCCGTGGACGAGCTCACCGTCAACCCCACCGGGTTCACCAGGGTCAAGGACGGGAACCTGGCCGACCTCACCGTCCACGGCCCCCACGCCGTGGTCAGGGAGGGCGGCAAGGACCTGGTCACCGTCGCCGCCGACGGCACGGTCACCGACGTCGACCTGGCACGCCTGCGCCACCTGCGCGGGGTCAGGGTGGACTGGTCCGGGCACACCGGACCCAGCGCCGCCGTACGCGCGGTCGCCTCCCTGGCCGCCGGCGGGGTGCCCCTGATCAGCGGCGAGGTGCCCGCCTGGGCCTCGGGCCTGGGCGCGCCGCTCACGGACCTGATCACCGGCGCCCGCGACGAGGACCTGCGCGACCAGCTGCGTCGTGAGGAGTACAGCGTCCGCCTGCGCCGCACGGCCCTGCGCGCCCACGGCCAGCGCTCCCGCTGGCGGGCCCTGGGGGCGGAGGCCGGGATCCCCCTGCCCAGGGAGACCCGGGTGTCGGTGATCCTGTGCACGCGCCGCCCCGAGATGGTCGGGTTCGCGCTCGCCCAGATCGCCCGGCAGCGCGACGTGGAACTGGAGGTGGTCCTCACCCTCCACGGGTTCACGGCGGACCTGCCCGAGGTGCGCGCGGCGATCGACGCGTTCCGGGAGACGGGGCTGCCGCTGGTCCTGCACGAGGCCGACGCGGGCCAGATCTTCGGCTCGGTGCTCAACGACTCCGTCGACCGCGCCTCCGGAGACCTGATCTCCAAGTGGGACGACGACGACTGGTACGGCCCCGACCACCTGGCCGACCTGCTGATGGCGCGGACCTACTCCGGCGCCGAGCTCGTGGGCACCGGACAGGACTTCATCTACCTCCAGGAGGTGGACCTGACCGTCTGGCGCAACCGCAGGTCGGAGGCGGCGACCCGGTTCATCGCCGGGGGCACGATCCTCACCGACCGCGTGGTGATGGAGGAGATCGGCGGCTTCCGGCCGCTGCCCCGCGCCATCGACACCCAGCTGCTCCTCGCCGTCATCCGGGGCGGCGGCCGCATCTACCGCGCCCATGGACTCGGGTACGTGCTCCGCCGCACCGGCGGCGGGCACACCTGGTCCGAGGACATGGCCTTCTTCCTGCACAACCACACCCAGCAGTGGTTCGGCTGGCGTCCGAGCGCCATCGTGGAGGGCGAGCCCTCGCCCCTCGGCCAGCCCGCCACCGAGTACACGGGGGAGATCCGTTGACCACGCTTGACATGACTCCGGAACCGGTCTCCGGCGACCGCGCGACCGCGCCGATCCTGCCCCGCGCGGAGATCGACTACCGAGACCAGCCCCGCGCGCGGCGCAACGACTACTCCGTGCTCCAGCCGCCCGCGATCGGCGAGTGGACCCCGACCCTGTCGGTGTCGGTGGTCATCCCCGCCCACGGGCACCAGGAAAAGCTCGAACTCGTCCTGGCCTCCCTGTCCGCGCAGAGCTACCCCGCGCACCTGATGGAGGTGATCGTGGTGGACGACGGCACGCCCGAACCCCTCACGCTCCCACCGGTGCGCCCGGAGAACACCCGGCTGATCACCTCGGCCCCCGGCGGCTGGGGCTCGGCGCACGCCGTCAACAGCGGCGTGGCCGTCTCCTCCGGCCAGGTGGTCCTGCGCCTGGACGCGGACATGCTGGTCTACCGCGACCACGTCGAGTCGCAGATGCGCTGGCACCACCTGGTCGACTACGGGGTCGCCCTGGGCCACAAGATGTTCGTGGACTTCGACCCGAAGGCCATGACCGCCGAGTACGTGGCCACCGAGGTGCGCGAGGGACGCGCCGCCCAGCTGTTCGACCGCGAGAGCGCCGACCCGCACTGGGTGGAGCAGACCATCGACGGCAAGGACAAGCTGCGGACCGCCGACCGCCTGGCCTACAAGGTGTTCATCGGCGCCACCGGCTCCCTGCACCGCACCCTGTTCGACGCCGCGGGCGGCCTGAACGGGGAGCTGGTCCTGGGCGGCGACAGCGAGTTCGCCTACCGGGTCTCCCAGCAGGGCGCCCTGTTCGTCCCCGACCTGGACACCAGCAGCTGGCACCTGGGCCGCACCCAGATGCAGACACGCCGCGACGCGGGCACCCGCTACCGCGCCCCCTTCGTGGCCAACCGGGTGCCCGACTTCCACCTGCGGCGCAAGCGCCCCGACCGGCAGTGGGAGGTCCCGCTGGTCGACGTGGTGATGGACGTGGACGGCGCCACCCTGGAGGACGTGGACACCACCGCGTCCGCGCTGCTGTCCGGTACCACTCCCGACATCCGGCTGTGGCTGGTCGGCCCCTGGGACGTGCTGGACGAGGGGCGGCGCTCGCCGCTGGACGAGGAGCGGCTCGACCTGCGGCTGATCCGGGAGACCTTCCGGGGCGACCCCCGGGTGCGCCTGGTGGAGGACGCGCCTGGCCACGACCCGCTCGTCAACTTCCAGCTGCGTGTGCCCGCCGGTCCGGCCCTGCGGGAGCGGGCGGTCGTCGAGCTGGTCGACATGGCCAACAAGAACAAGGCCGGGCTGCTGTGCTCTCCCGTGCCCGGCGCCACACGCGGTGACGGCGTCATGCGCCTGGAGCGGATCGCCGCCTACGCCAGGGCCCGCCACCTGTGGCCCGAGGCGACCTCCGAGGAGCTGGACCGCCGGGTGGAGGAGGTCTACGGCACCCACTGGGTCCCCGGGACGGACTTCGTGTTCCCGGAGGAGGGGGAGCGGACCAAGCCCGAGAACCCCGAGACGCTGCGGCGCAAGCTCGACCAGGCGCTCGCCGAGGTGGAGCGCATGCGTGCCCGGGCCAGGCGCGCCGAGCGCAAGCTGCGCTGGTTCACCCCGGGGCTCACCCGCAGGGCGCTGCGCAAGCTGGCGCGCTGAGACACGGCCCCGGCCGGTGGGAGGACCGCCCGGCCGGGGCCGCGCCCGCACTTCGGGGGCGTCCCGGGGCCTTCGCGGGAACGGAGGGCCTCAGGGCACCCACAGGCCGAGCGACTCGGCCACCAGGGCGGGCCGCTCCTGGCCCTCGATCTCCACGGTGTGGGTCGTGGTGACCAGGTATCCCTTGGGGGTCTCCTGGACCGAGCTGAGCTCGACGCCGTCGCGGATGCGCGAGCCGGACACGACCGGCTGGAGGAAGCGCACCTTGTTGAGCCCGTAGTTGATGGACATGCTCGGCTTCCTCGTCACCGAGATCACCGACTGGGAGAAGTGGGCCAGCATCGACAGGGTGAGGAACCCGTGCGCGATGGTGCCCCCGAAGGGGCCCGCGGCCGCCCTCTCGGGTTCGGTGTGGATCCACTGGTGGTCCTGCGTCGCGTCGGCGAACAGGGAGATCCGGTCCTGGTCGATGGTCACCCAGTCGGTGTGGCCCAGGTGTTCGCCCTGGGATGCGAGCACCTCTTGGATGTCGGCGAATACGCGCACCGCGCCTCCACGGTCGTCGGGTCCGGAAACGGGGGCCGGACGGTGCCGCAACTCTACCTAACGCTGTTCGGTTAGGGGAGGAGGGAACCCGGCCGGGCGCGACGGAGTTCCACTGCGGTTGCTGCGGTTGCTGCGGTTGCTGCGGT
>NZ_QPFC01000904.1:0-2781 GCF_003427465.1 Nocardiopsis sp. TNDT3
TCGAGACCGACGCCGAGGCCACCGAGGCCGCGGGCGAGGCCTACGGCGGTTCCCTGTTCGACACCGAGACCCTCGAACTCACCGTGCTGGTCACCGACGCCTCCGCCGTCGAGGCGGTCGAGGCCACCGGAGCCCAGGCCACCGTCGTCTCCCACGGCACCGAGGGCCTGACCGAGGTCGTCGAGGACCTCAACGGCGCCGAGGTTCCCGAGAGCGTCCTCGGCTGGTACCCGGACGTGGAGAGCGACACCGTCGTGGTCGAGGTGCTGGAGGGCTCCGACGCCGACGTCGCCGCCCTGCTCGCCGACGCCGGTGTGGACTCCTCCTCGGTCCGGGTGGAGGAGACCGAGGAGGCCCCGCAGGTCTACGCCGACATCATCGGCGGCCTGGCCTACTACATGGGCGGCCGCTGCTCCGTCGGCTTCGCCGCGACCAACAGCGCCGGTCAGCCCGGTTTCGTCACCGCCGGCCACTGCGGCACCGTCGGCACCGGCGTGACCATCGGCAACGGCACCGGCACCTTCCAGAACTCGGTCTTCCCCGGCAACGACGCCGCCTTCGTCCGCGGTACCTCCAACTTCACCCTGACCAACCTGGTCTCGCGCTACAACTCCGGCGGCTACCAGTCGGTGACCGGTACCAGCCAGGCCCCGGCCGGCTCGGCCGTGTGCCGCTCCGGCTCCACCACCGGCTGGCACTGCGGCACCATCCAGGCCCGCAACCAGACCGTGCGCTACCCGCAGGGCACCGTCTACTCGCTCACCCGTACCAACGTGTGCGCCGAGCCCGGTGACTCCGGCGGTTCGTTCATCTCCGGCTCGCAGGCCCAGGGCGTCACCTCCGGCGGCTCCGGCAACTGCTCCGTCGGCGGCACGACCTACTACCAGGAGGTCACCCCGATGATCAACTCCTGGGGCGTCAGGATCCGCACCAGCTGACACACCCTCCAGCACGTCCCCCGTCCGCGCGCAGACGCGGGCGGGGGACGCCCGTGTCCGGCGGCCCCGGGCGGCCGGAAACCGTGGGGGCTCGCGCGGACGGCGGGCGCAAGCCGGCGGGAGGCGCGACCGGGCACGGTCCCGGCCGGGACTCAGGGGGCGCGGTGGACGACGCGGCCGTCGAGCACCGTCATCCACGCGTCGACCTCGCGCAGCCGCTCGGCGGGCAGGGCCTCCACGTCGCGGTCCAGCACCACCAGGTCGGCCAGGTGTCCGGGGCGCAGCGCTCCCAGGCGGTCCTCCACGCCCAGCGCGTGCGCGGCGTCCAGGGTGTGGGCGCGCAGGGCCTCGTGCAGGGTGACGGCCTGCTCGACGCCGATCTCCCGGCCCTCGCGGGTGGTGCGGCACACCGCGTTGGCCACGGTGTCCATCGGGCGCAGGCTGGAGACGAAGGAGTCGCTGGAGAGCACCGGGCGCAGCCCCAGGTCCAGTTCCTCGCGCATGGGCTGGAGCCGGTGGGCCCGCTCCCCCAGGCGGCGCAGGAAGTCGCCGCCGCTGTCGTACAGGAAGTTGGGCTGGTTGACGGGGATGACGCCGTAGTCGGTGAAGCGCTTGGCCTGCTCCGGGGTGGGGTAACCGCAGTGCTCCACGCGCGGGCGCGGGTCGGGGCCCGACACCCGCGCGGCCGAGGCGATGGCGGCCAGGGTGTTGTCCATGGCCGCGTCGCCCTGGGTGTGGACGGCCACCTGCCAGCCCTCCGCGGCGGCCCGCGTGACCAGGTCCACGAGCTGGTCGGGGTGGTGGTAGAGGCTGCCCGCGAACTCGCCGTGCTCGCCGTAGGGGACGCTGAACTTGGCGGTGCCGCCCAGCAGGGTGCCGTCGGAGTAGAACTTCATGCCGGTCAGCCGCAGCCAGTCGTCGCCGAAGGGGCTGGCCAGCCCGGCGGAGGTGAGCGCGTCCAGCTGGTGGGACAGCGGCATGCCGAACGTGCGCAGCGGCAGGGTCCCGGCCGCGCGGGCGGCCCGGTACACGCGCAGCTCGCGTGCCGAGACCTGCGGGTCGCACACGGTGGTGACCCCGGCCGACAGGTAGGGGTCGGCCGCGGCGGCCAACCAGCCCAGGAGCTGTTCGGCGGGCAGGTCGGTGTGGAAGTTGGGGCCGTGGCAGCCGATGTCCACGGCCAGGGGCAGCAGCAGCTCCATGGCCGAGTCCAGGACCATGCCCGTCAGGCGCCCGCCCTCGTCGCGCACGAAGGAGCCGCCCGCCGGGTCGGGGACGTCCTCGCCGATACCGCTCCAGGCCAGGGCGGCGGAGTTGACCACGGCCTGGTGGCCCGAGACGTGGTAGACGATGACCGGGTGCTCCCCGGTGGCCCCGTCCAGGTCGCGGCGGGTGGGCCGCCCTCCCGGGAACTTGGCGTCGTCCATGTGGAAGGCGCGGATCCACTGGCCGGGCGGGGTGCGCTCGGCCTCGGCCCCGATGACGGCGACCAGGTCGGCGGCGCTGCCCACCCGGGGGTACCCGGCGTCGACGGCGGCCAGCGACTCGGCGGTGGAGAGCAGGTGGTTGTGCGGGTCGATGAACCCGGGCAGGACGGTCCGTCCGCCCGCGTCCACCTCCACCGCGCCCGGGCCCGCGGCGGCGCGGGCGGCCTCGGTGTCCCCGGCCAGGCGGACCCGGCCCTCGCGCACGGCCACGGCGCGGGCCCGGGGGTTGGCGTCGTCCATGGTCAGGACGTTGGCGTTGTGGATGAGCAGACCGGACACGGGTGGGATTCCTCCTCGGTGGGCTGGCGCCGGACCGGTCGGCCCGGCGGCGGTGCGGGGGGACGCGCGGCGGTCGG
>NZ_QPFC01000905.1:0-3698 GCF_003427465.1 Nocardiopsis sp. TNDT3
TGCCGCTGAGCATCGTCCCGCCGACGGCCGCGACCCGTTCGGACAGACCCCGCAGCCCGAACCCCGCGCGCACCGCCTCCTTCCCCGCGCCGCCGCCGTTGTCGGTCACCGTGACCGCGACCCCCTCGGCGCGGGTCAGCACCTCCACCTCGATCAGGTCGGCGCCCGAGTGGCGCATGGCGTTGGTCAGGCCCTCCTGGAGCGCCCGGTAGCAGACCAGCTCGGCCTCCTCCGACAGGTCGGGCCAGACCCCGTCGCCGGTGACGGCGAACCTGATC
This sequence comes from Nocardiopsis sp. TNDT3, assembly GCF_003427465.1. NCBI lineage: Bacteria > Bacillati > Actinomycetota > Actinomycetes > Streptosporangiales > Nocardiopsidaceae > Nocardiopsis > Nocardiopsis sp. TNDT3. Next base: position 279 of record NZ_QPFC01000905.1, read on the forward strand.
CGGACGCCCCCGCCGTCGAAGGAGGCCGCCATCGCCCGCATCGCGGCCAGCCCCGCGCGCCCCTCCAACCCCAGGGGGCGCAGCGCGCGCACCCAGCGCCGGGTGTCGGTGAGCGCCTCCCGGGCGAGTTCGCGGGCCTGTCGCACCTCCTCCCACGCCGAGTCGGGCCGTGCGGTGCGAAAGCGCAGCGCGTTCGACAGCGACATGGTGAGCGCGGTCAGGTAGTGGCCGGTGCTGTCGTGCATCTCCCGGGACATGCGGGCGCGCTCCTCCGCCACGGTGAGCTCGCGGATGCGATCGGAGCGGCGTCGCAGCTCCCCGTGGGCCTCCTCCAGCGCGGCCAGGAGCTCCCGTGTGTGCTCGGCCCGCCGCGCGGCCACGGTCAGGCCGAGGAACACCGTTCCCGACGCCGCCACGATGAACAGCAGGATCACCCCGGCGAACAGCCCCACCGCGAACGGCAGGTCGGGGACCACCAGGGTCAGACCGACGCTGAACACGAGCACGGCGGAGCCGTAGCCGACGCCGCCCGGAAGCCCGAACACGGCCACCGCGTTCATGGTGCCCACGCACAACAGCAGGAAGGTCGTGTGGTTGCTGCTGAGCATGCAGAGCACGGTGAGGGCGAGGAAGACGGCGCTGACGGCCCTGCGCGGCCACGGGGACACCGGGGACCACGCCAGGAACGGCCACAGCGCGCAGCAGAGCAGCAGGACGCCGACGCTGACGAGCACGGCGGTGTTGGCGACCGGGTCGCCGCCGTGGAAACGCATCTGGCCGCTCAGGAACAGCAGCGCGTAAAGGCCGAGGGTGAGTGCCACCGCGCCCCAGAACAGCAGTTCCAGAACGCGGGGCGGACGGTTCTCGTGCAGCGTGACCCAGGAGGACGGGTCGGTCGGGGAGCCGGGGGTGCGCATTCTTCCGAGCGTAGTCGGAACGGTTCCGCGCGGACCGCCGGAGGAGGTCATGGTCAGGGGCATGTTCGCGCCATGACCTCAGGCATGTCCGGTGTCCGCGAACCGAGTGACCGCACCGTGCCTCGCGGTCGATGCGGTTCCGAAACTCCTTTTCCTACTGTTGTGCCACGAGAACGGCGAGGGAGAGGAAGAAACGGAATGAACGGCACGGACAACCCGGTGGAGGAGAATGTGGAAAGGCCCCGCATTCCCCTCGCGGGAATTCTCGTCACGGCGGCCTCGGTCGTCCTCATGGCCCTCGTCTCCTGGACGGCCTGGCCCGATCTGCCGGGGACGGTGCTCAGCGGACGGACCAACCTGGACGGCACCCCCGACACGGTCCCCCGGGCGGTGCTCGCGCTGGCCCTGCCCCTGACGACCGGCCTCCTGGCGGTCGTGCTGTCGGCCGCGGTGGTCTTCGGAACCCGTCTCCAGAACGGCCTCCAGGACGCGCTGGGTCTACCGGCGGCGCCGAAGGCACGGAACGCCGCGCGGGGCATGAGCGCCCTCCTGGGCCTGCTGTCCCTGTTCCTGCTCGTGACGCACGGAGTGCTCGTCCTGGGCCAGGCCGGGTGGGACCTCCCGATCAGCCGGGTGCTGGGCGTGGCGACCGGCCTGTTCCTGGTCGGTGTCGGTGTCGTCCTGCCCGCGCCGGAGCCCGGGGCGGACCACGACAGGCCCCTCGTCCGCTGGTGGTCGGCCGCGCACCGCCTCATGAGAACCGGGTTCGTGCTGGTCGGTTCGGCGCAGGCGGCGGTCGTCCTGTTCGTCGACCACATGCTGGCGTGGCTCCTCGTCCCGCTGCTGCTGCTCCCCGCGATGTGCGCGGCCGTGGTGCTTCCGCTCCTGCGCGGTCGGGCCTGAGGCGCAGGGCGGGCAGGGGCGGGTGCGGCCGGGCACGCGGAAGGCCTCGGAGCCCGCGGGGGTGTCCGAGGGTTCGGCGGGAGGTGCCGGAGGCGCACTGGGGAGGCTCCGGGGATGTCGCCGGGGAGGTCATCCCCGCGACCTCCTCCGTTCTCCTCCGCTTGGCCCCGCGTCAGAGCCCGATCTCCTCGGCGTTCACCACCACGCCGTCCTCGTCGCTGTAGAGCCACTCTCCCGGTACGAACGTGACGTCGCCGAAGGTCACGGGCACGTCAAGGCGACCGGCGGCGTCCTTGAGGGACTTGCGGGGGTTGGAGCCCAGCGCCTTCACGCCCAGGTCCAGCCCGCCCAGGGCGCGGGTGTCGCGGACCGCGCCGAAGATCACGGTTCCGGCCCAGCCGTTGGCCACGGCCGCCTCGGCGATCATGTCGCCCATCAGGGCCGACCGCAGCGAGCCGCCGCCGTCCACCACCAGGACCGCGCCGTCGCCCGGGGTGTTGAGGACCTGCTTGACCAGGCCGTTGTCCTCGTGGCAGCGGACGGTGCGGATCCGGCCGGAGAACACCGCGCGCCCCCCGAACTGGCGGAACTGCGTGGAGCAGCTGCGCAGGGTGTCGCCGTGGTCGTCGATGAGGTCCGCGGTGGTGAAGTGCGAGGTCATCGGGGCTCCGTCTCGGGAGGGCGGATGGGTGCCGCCGGGAGGGTGGACACCCCCAAGCTACTCATCGGTACGCCAGACCTCTCGGGCGGCACGGCGTCTCCTTCGTCGGTGCCCTCCGTCTCTTTCGTCGATACGGCCGTTTCGCGGGCCCGGAAAGCCCCGGTTGATGACAGGATGAAGCCTTTCCTGTCACCGAATCATGGGATCCCCGTCACCTTCGGACGGGGCGTCGCCCAGAACCTCCCCCCTGCGCGCGACCCTCCCCCCTGAACGACCCAATGGAGAGAGATGGTCTCTGAGATCCTCGCCGTCAGCGCTGCCTGGTCCCGGGCCCTGATCGAGTTCACGGCGGACCTGGACCCCTGGGTGCAGAGCGTCGCCTACGTGGGCACCGACCTCTTCCTCGGAGTGTTCGCCGTCCTCTTCCTCGCCGCCTGGTGGCGCGCCCGCTCCGTGGACTCCCGCCTGGTCGGCCTGGCCCTGTTCGCTCCCGTCGCCACCGTCGTCGCCTACACGGTCAGCCGCACGGTGAAGACGTTCTTCGAGCAGATGCGCCCCTGCCAGGCCATGACCGACCTGACCACGATCGCCACCTGCGACCCGCTCGGCGACTGGTCCTTCCCGAGCAACCACGCCGCGATCGCGGGCGCCGCCGCCGCGGCGCTCATCCTGGCCTGGCGCCGCATCGCCGTCCTCGCCGTGCTGCTCGCCGTCCTGGAGGCCTTCTCCCGGGTCTTCGTCGGCGCCCACTACCCGCACGACGTCACGGTCGGCCTCCTCGTCGGCGCCACCGTCGCGGCCCTGGTCTCCCTGGCCGCCTCCCGCCCGATGACCGCCCTCGTGGAGCTGCTCGCCCGCAACGACCGCCTGCGCCCGCTGGTGCGCGCCGAGCGGCCGGACACCCCGGCCGCCTCGGACGCGGGCGCGCCGCCCCCGCCC
>NZ_QPFC01000906.1:0-4089 GCF_003427465.1 Nocardiopsis sp. TNDT3
GTTCGGGGCGGGGCGGCGCGGGCGTCGGCGGAGGTTGTCCTAGGTTGGGCGGGAGAACCGCAGACAACCGAGAGAGGTGCCGCGTGAGCAGCGTCGTCAAGTTCAACGTCCTGACCGTCCCCGAGGGCGCCGGGGCGACCCTGGAGGAGCGTTTCGCCAAGCGGGCCGGGCTCGTGGAGGACCAGCCGGGGTTCGAGGAGTTCCAGCTGCTGCGCCCGGTCGAGGGCACCGACAAGTACCTGGTGTACACCCGGTGGCGGTCCGAGGAGGACTTCCAGAACTGGGTGAACGGCCAGGCCTTCCGCCAGGGGCACGCCCAGGCCGCCGCGGACGCCCAGAAGGAGGGCGCGTCGGCCGGGCACGGCCGGGGTCACGGGCACGGCCACGGCGGCCCGGCCGCGACCAACAGCGAGATCTGGGGCTTCGAGGTCGTCCAGCGGGTCTCGGCCCGCTCCTGACCGCCGGGGGCGGGTGCCCGCGCCCCGCGGCCCGGGCGGGTCAGCGGGGCTTGCGGGCCTCGATGAGGAAGCGGGTCGTGGTGGCCCTGAACGACCCCTCGCGCTCGATGTGCTCGTGCATGTCCCGGAGCCGGTCCCGGTAGGCCTCCACGGTGAACCCGGGCACCATCCAGACCACCTTGCGCAGGAAGTACACGACCGCGCCGACGTCGAAGAACTCCGTGCGCAGCCGCTCCATGCGCAGGTCGGTCACCTCCAGCCCGGCCGCCCGCGCCCCCTCCCGCGCCTGTTCCGGGTGGCGGGAGGCGCGCGCCTCCCCGGGCTGCGGCCCCAGGAAGAACTCCACGACCTCGAAGACGCTCGCCGGGCCCACCTGCTGGGACAGGTAGGTTCCGCCCGGTGCCAGGACCCGGGCGATCTCCTCCCACCACACGGTCACCGGATGGCGGGAGACCACCAGGTCGAAGGCACCGTCCGCGAAGGGCAGCGGCGGCTCGTCCTCGTCGGCGACGACCACGACCCCCAGCGGATGGAGCAGCCGGGTGGCCTCGGCGATGTTGGGCGGCCAGGACTCCGTCGCCGCGGTCAGGGGCGGGCGTTCGGGGATCCCCGCCAGCACCTCGCCGCCGCCGGTCTGGATGTCGAGCGCGGCGCTCGCGCGGGCCATGTACCCGGCCATGGTGCGCTGGTAGCCCCAGGAGGGGCGCTGTTCCGTGGCCCGGCCCTCCAGCCAGGAGAAGTCCCAGCCGTGCGTCGGCTCCGCGTCGGCCTCGGCGACGAGTGCGTCGAAATCGCGTCCCATGGCGGCATCCTCCCCCGGGCGCCGCGGCCGGGTCCAGCGGTTTTCCCTCCCCCCGGGCGACGGCGCGGGTCCGGTGGCGCGCGAGGATGGTGGACTATGAGAACCCTCGTCCGTCTTGTCGGCCTCGTGGCCCCCGCGCCCGCCGTCGCGGCCGGTCTGGTCGCCGTGCTGGTCGGGGTGACCAGCTCGGCGGCGATCGTGTTCACCGCGGCCGAGGCCGCCGGTGCCTCCTCCGGGCAGACCGCCTCGTGGATGCTGGCCCTGGGTGTGGGGATGGCGGTGACCTGTGTGGGACTGTCCCTGCGCCACCGGGCCCCGATCGTGACCGCCTGGTCCACGCCCGGCGCCGCGCTGCTGGCGGTGGGGCTGGACGGGGTGACGATGGCGCAGGCGGTGGGGGCGTTCCTGTTCTCGGCCGCGCTGATCACCCTGTGCGGCGTCACCGGGTGGTTCGAGAGGGTCATGGACCACGTGCCGGTGCCGCTCGCGGCGGGGCTGCTGGCCGGGGTGCTGCTCCAGTTCGGCATGGGGCTGTTCACGAGCATGGAGGACGACTTCGCGGTCGTGTTCACCATGTTCGCGGCGTACCTGCTGAGCCGCCGGTGGCTGCCGCGCTACGCGGTCATCCTGTCCCTGGTCGCGGGCGGTGTCGCCGCGGCGCTGCGCGGGACCCTGGACCTGGGCGGGGTGACCCCGTCGCTGGCCCGGCCGGTGTTCGTGGCGCCCGAGTTCTCCTGGCAGGTGCTGGTGAGCGTGGGGCTGCCGCTGTTCGTGGTGACCATGGCCTCGCAGAACCTGCCGGGGGTCGCGGTACTGCGGGGCGACGGCTACCGGGTGCCGATCTCGCCGGTGATCGGGTGGACCGGGGCGACCAACCTGGTACTGGCGCCGTTCGGGTGCTTCGGGATGAACCTGGCCGCGATCACCGCGGCCATCTGCACGGGACCGCAGGCGCACCCCGACCGCGAGCGCCGCTACCTGGCCGGGGTGTGGGCGGGGGTCTTCTACCTGTGCGTGGGGGTCTTCGGGGCGACGGTGGCGTCGCTGCTGGCCGCGCTGCCGCCGCCGCTGATCCTGGGGATCGCCGGGCTGGGCCTGCTCGGAACGATCGGGGGTTCGCTGGCGTCCGCGCTGGGGGACGAGCGCTCCCGGGAGGCCGCGGTGGTGACCTTCCTGGCCACGGCGTCGGGGTTCACCCTGTTCGGTGTGGGGTCGGCCTTCTGGGGTCTGCTGGCGGGTGCGCTGACGCTGGCGGTGACCCGTTCCTGGCGCCGGTCGCGGCACACGGCTTCGGGCGGCGGTGCCGGGCAGGACACCGAGGACGCGCGGGAGGCCGACGAGACCGCGGAGGCCGTCCGGGGAGAGGGCGGCGGAGCGCGGGAGGCGGCCGGAACACCGGCGACCCCGATACGGACGGCCGACGGGGCTCACGAGACGGGTGGGACTGGACAGGCCGGAGAGGACGGAACGACCACCGAGGCGCAGGGGCCCGGTGATCCCGGTGCGGACAGCCGGTCGGCCCGCGGTTGAGGGGTGGGCAGCCCCACCGACCGGGGACGGCCACGGGTGTTCCGGCACCGGTCGGCCCGCGGTCGGGGAGTCCGGCGCCGCCGACCGGAGGACGGCCGCGAGAACCGGCGCCGGTCGGCCCCCGACCAAAAGGGCTTGCCCGCCGGTCGGGAGGCGGCTATAACAGTCGCGGCCCCGACCACAGCGGAACCGGGGCCCCGACGACGAAAGGAGGCGGAGCCGTGTTCACCGCAACCACCGCGCTCGCGCCCTCCCGGGGCGGCCTCGACAGCTGAATCCCCGGAGCGGCCGGGCGCACGCACCGAAGGTGTCGCCTTGACCGTGCATGACCTGACCATCCGTACGATCACCGGATCCGGGGAGCTCGACCTCTTCAACCGGTTCCCCTACCCCCTGAACTTCGAGTTCGCCGACGACCTCGCCCGGGGGCGCCGACGCCCCTCGTGGATGTGGGTCGCCCTGGACGGCGACCGCCTCCTGGCCCGCCTCTCCTGGTGGTGCCGGGGCGGTGACACCTCTCCCCTGCTGCTGGACGTCCTGGACGTGGACGACACCGCCGGGGACGTGGACCGCACGGGGATCCTCGAACACCTGCTGCGCACCGCCTCGGCGGCGACCCTGCCCGGAGGCCGGACCCCGCCCGAGTACCTGCGCATCGTCCCCGCCGACTGGCGCGAGGACGCCGACGGGCGCCGCGCCGTACGGGAGCGCATGGCCGCCGTCGAACGCACCGGCGGATCGCTCCTGGTGGAGCGGCTGCGCTTCGAGTGGACCCCCGACGTCCCGGCGCCGGGGCCGGGCGACCGCCTCCGGTTCCGGCAGGTCCGGGACGAGGAGGAGATCCTCGGCCTGATGGTCCGGGCCCTGGAAGGCACGCTGGACGCCCACGACCGCGCCGATCTCGCACACACCACGGCGGAGCAGGTGGCCGCCGACAGCTGGAACGAGGAGTTCGCCCGGTACACGACGCCGCGCTCCTGGTGGCGGATCGCGACGCTTCCGGACGGCGAGCCGGTCGGCTTCGTGCTGCCCGCCCGCAACGACTACCACCCGATCATCGGCTACATCGCGGTGCTGCCCGAGCACCGCGGCAACGGGTACATCGACGAGGTCCTCGCCGAGGGCACCCGCGTCCTGGCACAGGAGGGGGCGGACCGTATCCGCGCCGCCACCGACCTGGGCAACGTCCCGATGGCGCGGGCCTTCCAGCGGGCGGAGTACGCCACGCTCAGCGGGGTCGTCAACATGACCTGGTAGGTCAGAACCGGCTGCCCGGTCCAGCACCGCGCCGTGGCCCCG
>NZ_QPFC01000907.1:0-5434 GCF_003427465.1 Nocardiopsis sp. TNDT3
GCCCGTGCTGCTGCTGTCGCGCGATCCCGAGCTGGTCGCGGAGATGACGCGGTCCCGGCTCGCTCCGCTGGCGCCGTTGCGCCCGCCGCAGCGGGAGCGGATGGCCGACACCCTGCTGGCCTGGCTGGAGTCGGGGCTCAACGCCAACGAGGCCGCCGAGCGGCTGCGCATCCACCCGCAGACCGTGCGCTACCGGCTGCGCCAGCTGGAGGAGCTGTTCGGCGAACGGCTGCGCGAGCCCGGAGAGCGTTTCGAACTGGAACTGGTCCTGCGGGCCCGCCGTCTGCTCGGTCCCCTGGAGGAGGGTCCGGTGTGGCCGGACGGCGGGTGACGGGCGTCTTCGCGCCACGGGGTCACCGCCAGGTGGCCGTCTCCGGGTCGATCCCGTGAGCGCGGGCGCACTCGTCGATGCTCCGCCGGAACCAGGAGGCCAACCCGGCCCGGATTCCGTCGTAGTGGGCGGAGAAGCCGGGGTCGGACTCGAACATCCTCCCCAGGCACACCTGCATCCGCCGCGTGAGCGGAAAGAAGTGGGAGAACACTTCGCGGTGGCGTTCGACGAGCGCGTCCGCCTCCGGGCTGCCCGGCACGACACCCCGGTCGAGGGCGTCGCCCAGATCGAACTGCAACGCGGACATCGACGCGGAGAGCGACTGCCACTGCTCCCGCGTGCGGAAAGCGGCCTGCTCGGCGAACTGCGCCCATTGCGCGGAACCGCCCCACACGACGCGGGCCTGCCTGGGCCAACGAGCGTCCCAGCCGGCCCCGAAGACCTCCGACTGCGCCTCGTCGTCGAGGAGGATCCCCCGCTCGTGGGCCTCGATCATCCGTTCCAGGCGCTCGTCGTGCCGTCGCAGGTCCCGGATGCGCTCGGCGAGCCGGGCACGCTGCTCACGCAGGGTGGCGCCGATCTCCGCCGTCCGGTCGTCGAGGACCTCACGCACCGCGTCCAGCCCGAGACCGGCCTCCCGGTACGCGACGATTCGGCGCAGCCGTCGCAGGTCCGCGTCGGTGTACTGGCGGTAGCCGGCCGCGGTGCGCGCGGACGGCGACGCCAAGCCGACCTCGTCCCAGTGGTGGAGCGTGCGGACCGTCACCCCCACCAGCCCGGCGGCCGCGCCCACCGTGACACCGTCACCGGTGTCGCGCTCGCGTTCAACCATGGACACCATTGTGACCCCCCTCCGCCGACCCCGGGGCGACGATCCCGACCGAGGCGAGGTTCCGCGCCTCGGGGCTGTCGGGGTCGAACTCCCGCGCCGCGGTGAACACGACCCGCGCGCCCTCGGGGGTGGCCACCTCGACGTCGCGGGTACGCCACGGCGTGTCCCGCGGCCCGGTCACGCTTCCCGGCGCGAGGGCCGAGCACGCCTCGACCAGCGGATCGACCTCGCTCAGCACGCACAGGAAACTCACGCTCATCGCGGGCGCTTCGGGGGGCTCGGCCCCGGCCGCCGCGGGGACGAGCAGGACGTCCTGGAACGCCCACCGGCGCAGGTGGACCACCTGCCCCGGGACGCTGAACAGTTCGACGAAGCCCAACCCCCGCACCCAGAAATCCGTCGACGCCGCCAAGTCCGACGTCGGAACCGTCACGAACACCGGCATCGCGTAGATACCGCGGAACACCTCTGGCGCGACCGCGTCCGGTCCGCGCTCGGACAGGGGGCCCATCTCGAATGCGTCGAAGAAATCACTCATACGGTCCACCGTCCCGCCTCACGCGGCGTGAGGGTCAAGCCCGATCCGCGAAGCGGTTGTCCACAGGCGACAGACCGGCCTTCCCCGACCGTTCCGCCGAGGACTAGCGTGGTAAGCGGGGGGTCCCCCGGGCCCTTCCGCTTCGCGCTGCCCTCGCCGCGCCCCTCAGTCCCGCGGCGCCAGCGCGCGCACCACCGCGGCCGGGTCCGCGTTCGGCGGACCGATCGGCGCGACGACCGGGGTGGTCACCCCGTTGTCGACGTAGGCCCGGATCCGCTCGCGGCAGTACTCGGCGGGGCCGTGCACGATGAGCTCGTCCACCACCGAGTCCGGGATCGCGGCCAGCGCGCCCCTGCGGTCCCCCTCGTCCCACGCCTTCCACATCGGGGTGAGCTCCTCGCGGCCCAGCCACTCGTGGAACGCCCGGTAGACGGGGACGTTGAGGTAGGCCGAGATGGCCCAGCGGCCGATCCCCCGGGCGGTGTCCGGGTCGGCTTCGGGCACGGCGAGGATCCGCGCGACCACCTCCTTGTCCTCGCCGTACTGGCGCACGTGGGGCACCACCGTGCGCACGTCCTCCGGCGAGAGCCAGTTGATGACGGCTCCGTCGCCCTCGCGTCCGGCGAGCCGGAGCATGCCCGGCCGCAGCGCCGCCACCAGCAGCGGGGGCGCCTGCTCGGGGACCGCGCCGAGCGCGAATCCGTTGACGCTGAAGGTGTCGTAGTCCTCCCTGACCTTCGCGCCGGTGAGCGCGGCGCGCAGGAAGCGCACGGTGTCGCGCACCTTCTTGTACGGCTCCTCGAAGGGGATGGAGTTCCACCGCTCCACGATCACGGTGGAGGACGTGCCGACGCCCAGCGCGAAGCGGCCCGGCGCGGCGGCGGCCAGGGCGGCGGCGCTCATCGCCAGGGTGGCCGGGCCGCGCGTGTAGGCGGGCACGATCGCGGTGCCCAGGCGCAGCCGGGGCGCCCACACGCTGGCCAGGGCGAGGGGGGTGAAGGCGTCGGTGCCGTTGGTCTCGGCCGACCAGGCGTCGGTGTAGCCCAGGTCCGGCAGCCGCTCGATGAGGGCCCGCTGCTCGGAGAGCGGGACCCCCTCCAGCGGGATGGTGATGCCCCAGCGAGTGGTCATGGCGACTCCCTGTCGGTGTGGAACCGAATCCGGTTCTCTTTCCGTGCTGGCAGCACCGTACCGCCCGGTCGGTCTGTTGTCTCGGGGCGCCTCCCCCTTCGCGCCGTCGGCGGCCGTGCCCCTCCGGCCGGCGCACCGCCGCCGCCCTTCCGACACGGCGCGCCGCCCCCGGGACGCGCGTGCTCTCTGGGGCGTATGTTCGTAGGGCCCGGACCGGAGCCCCGCCGACGGCGGGCGCCCCCGGCCGGGCCGCACGAGCGCATCCCAGACGAACGAAGGAGGCCCCTTCGTGGCCACGCCACCCTCCCCCTACGACTTCCTGCCCCAGGTCGCGTCGTTCACCGTCACCAGCAACGACGTCGCCGACGGACAGACCCTGCCCCGGGCCCAGGTCAGCGGGATCATGGGCGCCGGAGGCGGGGACGTCTCGCCGCACCTGTCCTGGAGCGGTTTCCCCGAGGGGACGCGCAGCTTCGCCGTCACCTGCTTCGACCCGGACGCACCCACCGCCAGCGGCTTCTGGCACTGGTCGGTGGCCAACATCCCGGCCGACGTCACCGAACTGGCCGCGGGCGCGGGGGACGGCTCCGGCCTCCCCGAGTCGGCCGTCACCCTGCGCAACGACGCGGGCGGACACCGCTACGTCGGCGCGGCGCCGCCCGCCGGGCACGGCCCGCACCGGTACTTCTTCGTGGTGCACGCGGTGGACGTGCCCCGCCTGGAGGTGGACGCGTCGGCCAGCCCGGCCTTCCTCGGCTTCAACCTGTTCTCGCACGCGCTGGGCCGTGCGATGGTCACCCCCGTCTACGAGGTGGAGTAGCCCGCGCGGGCGGCGCGGAGCCCGGGCCGGGACCGGGACCCGGGGCCGCGCGACGCGCCGGGGCCGGGCGGCGCGGCCGTGCCGCGTCGCCCGTCCCCGGCCCCTCCTCCCCGGGGCCGGGGACACACGCGCAGTGGGCCCTTTCGGTTGTCCTGACAACCGGATTCGGCCATTTGCGGGCCATCGGGCACCCCGAGGTCTAGGCTCGTTAGGCATCCCCCCAGTCCGCCGTTCACGTCGGAAAGGGTTCGACCGGTGCCACAGCAGCCTGCGAGCAAACCAACCGTCGTGGTCACGACAGCGGGGTCGGCGCCCACGCCCGGGACCATCCTCCACCTGCGGGAACAGGGTTTCCGCGTGGTGGCGACCGATGTGGACCCCGCCGCGCCGGGCCTGTACCTGGCCGACCGCGGGTACCTGGTGCCGCCGGGCGACAGCGAGGCCTTCCTGCCCAGGATGCGGACGCTGTGCGCGGACGAGGGGGCCGTCGCGGTCATCCCCCTGGTGGACGAGGAACTCGTCAGGGTGGGCGAGCTCGCCAAGGACGGCGTGGAGGTGCTGCTGCCCCGGCTGGACTTCGTCACCACCTGTCTGGACAAGTACGTGCTGATGCGCGAGCTGGAGGACGCCGGGATCGGCGTGCCGCGCACCTGGCTGGCCTCGGAGTGGCCGAGCGGCGCCGCGGATTCCGCGCCCGGCGGACTCATCGTCAAACCGCGCTGCGGACGCGGGAGCCGCGGGGTGGTGGTCATCGACTCCGTCCGCGACATGGCGCGGGTGGTGTCCGAGGGCGGCTACGCGGCGGACGAGCTGATCGTCCAGGAGCTGGTCGGCGGCCCCGAGTACACGGTGTCCGTGGTGGTGTGGCGGGACGGCGGGGTCCAGGCCGTGGTGCCCAAGGAGGTCGTCCTCAAGCAGGGCGTGACCAGGTACGCGGTGACCCGGCGCCACCGCGAGGTGGACCGCGCCTGCCGGGCGGTCCAGTCCGCTCTGCGCGCCGACGGCCCCTTCAACGTGCAGCTGTGCCTGGACGCGGACGGCAGGCCGAGGATCTTCGAGATCAACCCGCGCTTCTCCTCCACGGCCTCGCTCACCGCGGCGGCCGGGATCGACGAGATCACGGGGCTGCTGCGGCAGGCCGTCGCGGACGGGCCCCGCCTGGAGGACGACTGGCGCGAGGGGGTGGCGATGGTGCGGCGGTGGACGGACGAGTTCGTCAGCGAGGCGGAGTTCACCTCCCACGGCATCTCGCCCGCCCCCGCGGTCGGCACGGAGCTGCCCCGGCAGCTGTCCGCGGGAGGCACGGGGCCGGTCCCGGTCGTTCCGGTGCGTGTGCGTTGACCGGCTCCGCGACGGGGACCGCCGGCGCGCACCCGCTGGCCGAGGCGATGGCGGCGGCGGTCGTGGAGGTCGGCGGTCTGCTGCGGGAGTGGCGCTCCGACGCGGACGCGCGCAGCGGGGCGTGGGAGGGGAGCCAGTTCAAGGCCCGGGCCGACGCCATGGCGCACCGGGCCCTGTCCGAGCGGCTCACCGCGATCGACGGCCGGATCCCGGTGGTCAGCGAGGAGGACCCCGAGTCGCTGCGCGGCGAGCGGCCGCACCGGTACTGGCTGATCGACCCCGTCGACGGGACCGCCAGCTACGTCCACGGGTTCCCCGGGTACGTCACGCAGGTCGCGCTGGTGGACGGGGGGCGGCCGGAGGCGGCCGCCGTGTTCGCCCCCGAGACCGCGACCCTCTACACGGCCGTGCGCGGCCGGGGCGCGCACGGCCGTGTAGAGG
>NZ_QPFC01000908.1:0-4964 GCF_003427465.1 Nocardiopsis sp. TNDT3
CCGGGTGCCACAGCTGCCGCACGGGGCACGGCGGCACCGGCGTGCGGCTCATCCGGCGGACAGGCGCGGGTCCCCGGACCAGCTCTCGCACCGCACGGTCCCCGAAGCGAAGACGGCCTCCAGTGAGCGCCGCCCGCCGTGCCACCTCTCAGGAATCGACGGTGACCCGGACCCCGTCCGGCTGGAAGGCGACGTACCCGGCGATCTCCGCGACCGCCGGGTAGGGCTCCTCGTACGCCCACACCGCGTCGACCAGCTCCTCACCCTCCCCGACCGCGAGCGTGCGGTAGGTCGCGGTGCCCTTGTAGGGGCAGTGTGTGGTGGTCGCGCTCGGCCGCAGCACCGCGGAGTCCACGTCGGCGAGCGGAACGTACTGAACCGGCGGGTAGACGGACTCCCGCAGGGTCAGCGCGTCCTCGGTGTCGGCGACGACCCGGTCCCCGACCCGTGCGACGACGCGCGCACCCGTGGGTTCGACGGTGATCGGGTGGTCGGGTCCGGGTGTCCTGCCCTGTCCTGTCATGGTGATCCTCCCTCTCCCCGCCGAGGCTACTCCGCTCCCGAGGGGGCCCGCGGGTCGGCGACACGCCCCTGCCCCGGGGAACCCGGACACCGCGAAGGCGTTCGTCCCCGGGCCGGGCGATCGTCCGTCCCCGGGGTCAGGCGACCGTCTCGGCCAGCACGGCGGCGAAGGCCGTCAGCCGCGACCCCCGTGCCGCGGTCCGCCAGACCAGCGCCAGCTCCGACGCGGCCAGGCCGGTGACCGGCACGTAGGTCACGTCCGGCCGGCGGTTGTACTCGGCGGCGGCTCCGCACACCAGCAGGGCGCCCCGGCCCGCCGCGACCAGCGACAACCCCTCCTGGAGCGTGACCGCCCCTCCCTCCTGGGGGATGCGCGCCCCGCCCGGGGTCACCCGGGGCGAGTTGACCTGCCGCCAGTACGCGGGCGCCCGTCCGGCCAGCGGGACCAGCCGCACACGGGCCAGCTCCTCCGCGCCGATCTCCTCCCGCCCGGCGAACGGGTGGGAGCTGGACAGGGCCAGGGTCTGCGGCTGCCGGGAGAAGGTCAGGCCCAGGGTCAGGTCGGGTTCCCGCACGGGGGTCAGGACCACGGCCGCGTCCACCCCGCCCTCCCGCACGGCGCCGAAGGGGTCGGCCAGCGGGATCTCCACCAGGTCGACCGCGACCGGGGGGTTGCGCCGCTCGAACACGGTGAGCGCCCGCGCCAGCGGCTCGTAGACGGCCCCCTGGAATCCGATCCGCACCCGTTCGACCGTGGAGCGCGCCCGGGAGCGGGCGTCCTCGAACACGCTGACCAGCGCACCGTAGGACGGGCGCAGGGACTCCAGGAAGTCCGCGCCGAACTCGCTCAGCCGGACGCGGCGGCTGGTGCGCTCCACCAGGCGCGCGCCGACCCGGCCCTCCAGCGAGCGGATCAGCTGGCTGACCCGGCTCTGGGAGACGCGGAGGCGTTCGCCGGTACGGCCGAAGTGGAGTTCCTCGGCCAGCACCAGGAAGCACTCGATCTCGTGGAAGTCGATCTCACGCGCCACGGCCGTACCCTTCCGGCGTCGGTGCCCGGGCGCCGCGGCCGCGGACTCCGGGATCGATGAGCCCGGCTGATCGAAGTATGAGGGATTCGCCGTTGTTCGGCGACCGGGAGGGCACTTGACTCGGGGCATGTCCACGACCTCGTCTCCCCAGGCCTCTCCACCCGTGCCCTCCCCCGTCCGGGGATGGTCCGCCGTCGTCGCGGTGACCCTCGGCACCTTCACCGTCGTCACCACCGAAATGCTGCCCGTCGGACTGCTGACCCCCATGGGCGCCTCCCTGGAGGTCACGGAGGGCACCGCCGGGCTGACCCTGACCGTCACCGGCCTGGTGGCGGCGGCCACCGCGCCCTTCGTCCCGACCCTCGTCGGCCGCGCCGACCGCAAGGCCGTCCTCGTGGCTCTCATGCTCCTGCTCGCCGCCGCCAACCTGCTGTCGGCGTGGGCGCCGAACTTCGCGGTCATGGTCACGGCACGCGTGCTCGTCGGCCTGGGCATGGGCGGTGTCTGGGCGCTGGCGGCGGGGCTCGCGCCCCGGCTGGTGCCCGAGCGGTCGGTGGGGTCGGCGACCGCCGCCGTCTTCAGCGGGATCGCCGTCGCCTCGGTGTTCGGCGTGCCGGTGGGCGCCTACATCGGGGCCCTGACCGACTGGCGCGCCGCCTTCGCGGCCTTCGCGGTGCTGGCCCTGTCCGTCGCGGTCGCCATGGTCGTGCTGCTGCCGCGCCTGCCCTCCGAGCGGGCGGCCCGCCTGAGCGGCGTGACCGGCCTGCTGCGCAACCCCAGGGTGGTCACCGGCCTGCTCCTCGCGGTGCTCCTGGTGACCGGCCACTTCGCCGCCTACACCTACGTCCGCCCCGTCCTGGAGACGACGGCGGGGGTCAGCGCGGGTCTGATCGGCACGATGCTGCTGGTCTACGGCCTGGCCGGTGTCGTCGGCAACTTCGCCTCCGGCCCGCGCGCCGTCCGGGCCCCGCGCGCCACCCTCGTGGTGCTCAGCGCTGCCCTGGGCGGATCGGTGTTCCTCCTCCCCTGGATCGGCGTCACGGTCCTGGGGGCGGGGGTGCTCATGGTCGTGTGGGGTCTGGCCTACGGCGGGGTGTCCGTCAGCGCCCAGACCTGGATGATGCGCGCGGCCCCCGAGGAGCGCGAGGCCGTCTCGTCGCTGTTCGTCGGCGTGTTCAACGGCAGCATCGCGCTGGGCGCGCTGGTGGGCGGCCCGGTCCTGGACGGCGCGGGCGGCACCGCGCTCCTGTGGCTGGCCGCCGCGCTGGCCCTGGGCGCGCTCACCACGGCCCTCCTGGGCCGCGCGCCCGCCCGGACGGCCTGAGCCCCTCCTTCCGGGGCGCGCCCCGCACCACAGAGGAGGGGGGCTCTGCGGACGGCCCGCCTCAGGTCCGGGGCGCGCGCGGAAGGACGTCCTCCAGCAGGGCCTCGAACTCGTCGGCGTCGGGTTTGTGGTCGCTCAGCAGGGTGTGCAGGAGGATGCCGTCGATGACCGCCGCCACGTTCCGCACCCGTACGGGGTCGTCGGTGTAGCACCGCGCGAAGGCCGAGACCGCGGCCAGCCAGCGGTCCGTGGCCTCACGCAGGTGGGGCTGGCGGGCGGCCAGCAGGAACAGCTCGTACTCGGCCAGCAGTCGGCCAGGGTCGGAGGCGACCTTGGACAGCAGCTCGGCCAGGTCGCGTCGGCGGTCGCCCCCCGAGGACATGCGGCGCATCCGCTCGGAGTCCTCGTCCATCACACCGGTCAGGGCCGCGGTCAGCAGGTCTCCCAGGCCGGTGAAGTAGTAGGTGGTGGCGGAGGTGGGCACCCCCGCCTCCTGGGAGACCGTGCGGTGGCTGACCCCGGCGACCCCGTCGCGTTCGATGACGCGCAGGGTGGCCTCGATCAGGGCCTGGCGGCGCTGCTCGCCCTTCAGGCGGCGTCCGTCCGACTGCTTCAACGCTTCTCCTCCGGTTCGGGTCGGGTGGCGCCGCGGGGCGGAGGTCGGCGCGGGCCCCCGGGAGCGCTCACCCGGCGGTACCGGCCGCCTCCTCCGCGGCCTGTTCCTCCTGCGCCCGCTCGGCCCTCGCCTGGGCCCGGGCCAGGAGGGGGGCGAACACCAGGGTCAGGACCAGGGCGAGGGCGCCGGCCGCGACCGCGACGAGGAAGCCGCCCGTGGTGCCGCTCTCCTCCACCGCCAGCCCCGAGGAGAAGGTGCCGATCGCGGTACCGATGGTCAGGCCGGTCAGGGCCCAGGTCATGCCCTCCGTCAGCTTGGACGGCGGTACGGTCCGCTCGATCAGCGTCATCACCAGGATCATCGTGGGGGCGAAGAAGATCCCCGCGAAGAACACGGCCACGGACAGGGTCCAGATGCTACCGACCGCCAGGAAGGGGAGGGTGGTCGCGAACGTCCCGGCCACGGCCACGATCAGCATCATGTGGAGCCGCCAAGGCAGGTCGAGCACCCCGAAGGTCAGCCCGGAGATCGCCGACCCGAGCGCGTAGGCCGACAGCACGACGCCGGTGGCGCTGGTCACGCCGAGCGACTCGGCGAAGGCCACCGCGACCACGTCGACCGAGCCGACGATGACGCCTCCCGCGAGCAGGGTCAGCACCAGGACCAGGAGGGCGCCGCTGAGCGCGCCCGCGCCCTTGGTCCCGGACGCCTCGGGAGCCTGGAGCGGCGGCTCCGTACCGCGCTGGGCCACGAACAGGGTGACGCCCAGGGCCAGGAAGGCGGCCGCGGCCAGCGGACCGGCCTGGGCGAAGGCCATGGTGCTCAGCACCACCGACAGCGCCGGGCCGGTGATGAAGGTGAGTTCGTCGGCCACGGACTCGAAGGAGTAGGCGGTGTGCAGCCGGGGTGAGCCGCGCAGCAGCTCGGTCCAGCGCGCGCGGGACATCGCGGACATGTTCGGCATGGTCCCGGCGGGGACCGCGAACGCGAAGAGCGTCCAGTACGGCGCGTCGAACCGCACGCACAGCAGCATCAGGAGCAGGGACGCGACGCTGACGGCGGCCGCGGGGGGCAGGACGCGGCGCTGTCCGTGGCGGTCGGCCAGACGCGAGACCTGCGGGGTGATCAGCGCCATGGACAGGGTGAAGGCGGCGGCCACCGCGCCCGCCAGGGCGTAGCTGCCGTGGGTGGTGGAGAGCATCGTGATGATGCCGATGTTGGTCATGGCCACGGGCATGCGCCCGATGAGCCCGGCGGCGGTGAAGCCCTTGGCTCCACGCACCGCGAAGATCTGCGCGTACGGATTGGGCATGGCGTGGGGGTCCTTCCGCGTGTGTGTGGGGGGTTCGTGACGGGAACGCCCCAACCCAAAAAACTGGGACGCCCGTCCCAATTTCTACCCGGCGCCGCCCGCGCGCAAGCCAAAGTGACGCACGCCACCTGATCTTCCGCCGCGACGCGGCGGAAGATC
>NZ_QPFC01000909.1:0-2262 GCF_003427465.1 Nocardiopsis sp. TNDT3
CGGCGGAGGGGGTCCGCGGGACACCCCGGCGAACCCCCTCCGCATTCGGTCACGGACCCCCGGGCGGGGTCACCACTCGTCCTCGAACCACCCGTCCGGGGCGGGGTCGGCGGGCAGCGGGCGCGGGTCCTGGTGGCGCCGCGAGGTGCACTCGCGGAACGGGCCGTTGTCGCCGAGCAGGATGCCCATCTGGAAGTCGAGGTGGTCGCGGTACCAGACGGCCATCCCGGTGCCCGCCTCCCAGCGCAGCACCTCCCAGGCGTGCCACAGCGCCTGGAAGCGCGAGACCGCCTCGGCGTGGCGCCACCACTCCTTGCACCAGCGGAACTGGCCGCCCTCGGGGCGGATGTAGACCGGGAGGAAGCGCAGGCGCACGAACTCCTCGACGTTCTTGAACACCGGCTCCGGGGCCGGTTCGTCCGCCCCCTCCGGGTCGCCGCCGTCCACTCCGGCGACGGCCGCGTTGACGTCGGGCGCCTCGGTGGCGAGGGCCGCGCGCACTGCGGGGTCCCCCCACTCCTCCTCCGGGGAGTCCACGTCCTGCCTGTCGTGTTGGGTGCTCATGGTCGGCGTCGTCCCTCTTCGCGTTCGTGGTCGTCGTGGGGCCCCCGGGGCCGTCGCGGGCGTGCGGGGAGTGCGTGGCCCCGGGTCGGTCACGCGCCGCGGCCGGTCCGGGTGCGCGTGGTGTTGATCGAACTGCGCTCCTGGCGGCGCAGGGCCGTCCGCGCCGTCAGCCGCCTCACCGCGGCCTGCTGCTCCCCGCGCTGTCGCGGCAGCCGCCGGGCGGGGTCGTTGACGGCGGCGTGCGCCCTCCGGTCCGCCCAGTCCTGCCTGGTCCGGCGGGTCCGGTCGTTGCCCGCACGGGTCCCCTGCCGCTCGTGCCGCCCCAGCTCCTGGGGACGCACGACCGCCCGGCCGTTCGCGGTCAGGGCCGAGTCCAGCTGCCCCCTGTCCCCGGGGAGCCGGGAGTCGCCCAGGACCAGGCGCGGGTCCGCGGCCCTCGTGGCGTCGTGCGCGCGCAGCTCCGCCTTGGCCGTGTTGCCCGCGGCGACCGCCCCGGCCCGGTCGCGCGGCCCCTCGTTCAGCGGTGCGCCGCGCGCCTTGTCGAGCGCGTGGAGGAAGGCCTCCCCCTGGACGAACACCTCGGCCCCGCCCCTGTCGGCGCGCGTACCCGCCAGCTCCCTGCCCTCGCGGTAGTCCCGCGCGAACCCGGGCAGGGCCCTGTTCCCACTCGCGTTGCGGACCAGCTCGTTCCCGACGGCGGCGGGGACCCTGCCGTCCAGGGACGCGGTGAACACCGACTCGGCGGTGTCCCGGAGTCTGTTCAGGTCGGCCCGGTCGTCCTTGAACCAGGGCACGGCCTTGGCCCAGTACTCCTCCATCGTCTCCATGGGGCGGCCGTCGGCCTGCCAGGAGGCGCCCGCCATGACCGAGTTGGCGTCGATCCGCGCGGAGTCGGTCCGGCCGGTGAAGCCGGGATCCCGCACCATGCCCCGCTCGATGGACTCCGCGAGCTGCGGGTGCTTCTGGGCCAGCTCGCCGAAGAACCTCTCCTGCGCCTCCCGCGCGCCCGGCTCGTTGGAGTTGGCCGCGCTCAGCCAGTTCAGCGCCAGTTCACGGGCGTTCATCCGGCTGACGTCGAGGTTCTCGTCGAGCCCCCGGCGCCAGCGGTGCTCGGGGGGCGTGTCCGGGACCGGGTCCAGGAGCTGCATGCTGGTGCGCGCCGCCCGCTCGATCCGCCCGGTGTGGTAGTCGGCGCGCAGGACCCGGTCCACGTCCTGGACGCGCAGGTCGCGCTGGTGGTCGTGGACCCGCTGGACGTCGACTCCCAGGACCTGGGAGACCACGCGCGGGTCGGCCTGGCGCGCCAGGCCCAGGCCCGCCACGGCGATGTTGGGCGAGTACCCGACGTGCTCCTCGGCGAAGAACCCCTCCGCCCTGCTCTGGCCGCTCCTCCTGCGCAGGGCGTGGTGGAGGGCGGCCCTGGAGAGGTCCCCCGAGTTGCTGAGGCCGCCGCGCCCGAAGGGCGTGTGCATCGCGGCCAGGAGCAGGGCCTCGGTGATGTCCCTCTCCCCGCCGCCACCGCCGGACTCCGCGCCCGAGGCCCGCACGAGGTCGGCGAGGCGTTGGCGGTTGCGGCTGCGCTCGTCGGCCTTCTGGCCGGTGAGTCCGCCCTTCACCCGCTTGGAGCTCATAGGTTCCTCCAGGTGTTCTGTGCGCTCACGTGGCGGCCCTGCCCTTGGGGGTGCTCCGGCCGCCCCG
>NZ_QPFC01000097.1:0-4711 GCF_003427465.1 Nocardiopsis sp. TNDT3
GCCGAGGCCCCCCGGCGTGTCCAGGGGGCCTCGGCGGTGAGCAGCTGCCCGGCGGCGGGGTCGCGGTAGAGGTCGTCGGCGGCCACCAGCTCCTCGTGGGTGCCCACGGCGCGCACCCGTCCGGCGTCCATGACCACGATCCGGTCGGTGCTGGTGACCGTGGACGGCCGGTGCGCCACGACGATGACGTTGGTGTGGCGGGCCGCGTCCAGCATGATCTCCTTGAGGCCCCTCTCGTTGGCGGCGTCCAGTTGGGAGGTCGCCTCGTCCATGAGCAGCAGCCGGGGGCCGCGCGGCAGGGCGCGGGCGATGGCCACCCGCTGGCGCTCCCCTCCGGAGATCGTCAGGCCCCTGCGCCAGGACTCGACCGCGGCGGCGTCCAGGCGGGCGGTCTCCGCCTCCTCCGCCGAGGAGGCCTTGACGGTGCGGAAGGCGCCGAAGGTCCGCTCCAGGCGCGAACCCATCTCGCCGAGCGCGGCCCGGGCCGCCTGGGTGGCGGTGCCGATCCGGGGCAGGATCACGCCCATGACCGGGCCGACCATGACGATCATCGCGGCGGCCAGCAGGAACAGGAGGCCGTCGAGGGCGGCCATGGCCACGACGCCGCCCACCAGGAGCACCGAGCCGGTGAACAGGTCGGTGATGCCGCTGGTGGCGACCGTGCGCAGCGGGGTGGTGTCCGCGGTCAGGCGGGCCACCGGGTCGCCGGGCTTGAGGCGGTCGACCTCGGCCACGCGCGGTCGGACCAGTCGGCCCACCAGGCCCGGCGCACGCCGAGCACGACGCTCTGGCCGGTGCGCTCCAGCAGGAAGGCGCCCAGGGAGCCGATGAGGGCGCCGCCGAGGATGACGGCGGTCAGGGCCAGGACCGGTCCGAGGATGGGCCCCCGCGCCGAGGGCGTCGATGACCTACTTGGCCAGGAGGGGCTGGGACAGGCTGGTGAGGCCGCCCAGGAAGGTGAGCGCCCCGCCCAGGACGAGCACCCGCCCGTGGGGGCGGGCGTACTCCCCCAGGCGGCGCGGGGACGCCTTGGGCTCGGCGTCCGGTGCCGCGGCGTGGTCGGCGTCGCGCACGCCCGGATCTGACACGTGGGCCCCCGATGCCCTCGCACGGCGTCTTCGCGCCGCCCGCTGTGGTTCGCTGTGTTCCGTGGTGGAACGTCCGATCGGCAAACCGCGCGCGGGGCGGGCGGTGCCACCGCCGAAAGTCGGAGATCGCCCCTGACTTCCGCCCCTGACCGAAGTCGGGGGGCTCCACTGCTCGCAGAAGTTGTTACTGACGAGTAGCATGGGGGTCGACGAGTCCATCCACCCTTGGAGAAGGAGGGGCCATCGTGCCGCGAACTGCCCGCGATGTCGTGTTTGTCGACGGGGTCCGCACCCCGTTCGGCAAGTCAGGCAAGGGCCTCTACGCCGAGACGCGCGCCGACGACCTCGTCGTACGCGTGATCCGCGAACTGATGCGCCGCAACCCGGGGCTGCCCCCCGAGCGCGTCGACGAGGTCGCCATCGCCGCCACCACCCAGATCGGCGACCAGGGCCTGACGATCGGGCGCAGCGCCGCGATCCTCGCCGGACTGCCCCGCAGCGTCCCCGGCTACGCCATCGACCGCATGTGCGCCGGTGCGCTCACGGCCGTCACCACCTCCGGCGCGGGCATCGCCTTCGGCGCCTACGACGTGGTCATCGCGGGCGGAGTCGAGCACATGGGCCGCCACCCCATGGGCGAGGGCGTCGACCCCAACCCGCGCTTCCTCTCCGAGAAGCTCGTGGACCCGTCCGCGCTGGTCATGGGCAACACCGCCGAGAACCTGCACGACCGCTACCCCTCCATCACCAAGGAGCGGGCCGACGCCTACGCGGTGCGCAGCCAGGAGAAGGTCGCCAAGGCCTACGCCGACGGCCGGATCCAGCCCGACCTGGTCGAGGTCCTGGTCCGCTCCCTGGAGAAGGGCTACGGCCTGGCCACCCAGGACGAGCCGCCCCGGCCCGGCACCACCATGGAGACGCTGGCCTCCCTCAAGACCCCGTTCCGCGCGCACGGCAACGTGACGCCCGGCAACGCCGCCGGTCTCAACGACGGCGCCACCGGCGCCATCCTGGCCGCCGAGGACGTGGCCGGGGAACTGGGGCTGGACGCCAGGATGCGCCTGGTCGACTTCTCCTTCGCCGGAGTGGAGCCCGAGGTCATGGGCGTGGGCCCGGTCCCGGCCACCGAGAAGCTGTTCGCCCGCCAGGGCATCTCGATGGACGACATCGGCCTGATCGAGATCAACGAGGCCTTCGCCGTGCAGGTGCTGGCCTTCCTGGAGCACTTCGGCCTCGCCGACGACGACGCCCGCGTCAACCCCTGGGGCGGCGCCATCGCCCTCGGCCACCCGCTGGCCTCCTCGGGTGTGCGCCTGATGATGCAGCTCGCGCGCCAGTTCGCCGAGCGCCCCGACGTCCGCTACGGCCTGACCACCATGTGCGTCGGCATGGGCATGGGCGGAACCGTCCTGTGGGAGAACACCAACTACGAGGGGGGCAAGTGAGCATGCCCATCGACCAGTCCCACCCGTCGCCCGCCACCACCCTCAACGGAGACGCTTCGCGTCACAGTCCTATTTCGGAACTGTTCAGCGACGAGGTCGTCACCACCGCCCTCTCCCGCGACGTCGAACTCCCCTACGGCGCGGGCACCGCGGTCCTGATCACCCTGGACAACGGGCACGACCACACCAAGCCCAACACCTTCGGCCCCGGCGGACTGCTCAGCCTGGACGCGGCGATCGAGGCCGCCAGGGCGCGCACCGACATCGTGGCCGTGGCCGTCACCGGCAAGCCGTTCATCTTCGCCGTGGGCGCGGACCTGACCGGCGTCCCCGCCCTCCAGAACCGCGAGCAGGCGCACGCCATCGGCAAGCTGGGCCACGACGTGTTCCGCAAGCTCGGCGAGCTGGACGTGCCCACCTTCGCGCTGGTCAACGGCGCGGCCATGGGCGGCGGCGTCGAGGTGGCGCTGCACTGCACCTACCGCACCATCTCCTCGGGCGTCCCGGCGCTGTCGCTGCCGGAGACCTTCCTGGGCCTGGTACCCGGCTGGGGCGGCACCTACCTGCTGCCGAACCTGATCGGCGCCGAGAAGGCCCTCAAGGTCATCATCGACAACCCGCTCGCCCAGAACAAGGTGCTCAAGGGCACGCAGGCCTTCGAGATGGGCATCGCCGACGCGATGTTCGAGCCCGCCGACTTCGTCGAGGAGTCGCTGCGCTGGGCCGCCAGGGTCGTCAAGGGCGACGTCGTGGTCGAGCGCCCCGAGGTCGACAAGGGCGAGGCCTGGGACAACGCGGTCAACATGGCCCGGTTCACCGTCGAGGGCAAACTGCACGGCGCCGCCCCGGCCCCGGCCCGCGCGGTCGAACTGGTCGCCCAGGCGAAGACCCGCACGCGCGACGAGGGCTTCGCGGCCGAGGACGACGCGCTGGCCGACCTGATCATGAGCGACGAGCTCAGGGCGGGCCTGTACGCGTTCGACCTGGTGCAAAAGCGCGCCAAGCGCCCCGCGGGAGCCCCCGACAAGTCGCTGGCCCGCAAGGTCACCAAGGTCGGCGTCGTCGGCGCCGGTCTGATGGCCGGACAGCTGGCGCTGCTGTTCGCCCGCCGCCTGGACGTGCCGGTCGTCATGACCGACCTGGACCAGGAGCGCCTGGACAGGGGCGTGGCCTACGTGCACGGCGAGGTGGACAAGCTCCTGAGGAAGGGCCGGGTCAACAACGACAAGGCCAACCACCTCAAGGCCCTGGTGACCGGCTCGCTGACCAAGGACGCCTTCTCCGACGCCGACTTCGTCATCGAGGCCGTGTTCGAGAAGATGGAGGTCAAGCAGCAGGTGTTCGCCGAGGTGGAGGCCGTGGTCTCCCCCGAGGCCGTCCTGGCCACCAACACCTCCTCGCTGTCGATCACCGAGATGGCGTCCAAGCTCCGGCACCCCGAGCGGGTCGTGGGCTTCCACTTCTTCAACCCGGTCGCGGTCCTGCCGCTGCTGGAGATCGTCCGCGGCGAGGCGACCGACGAGGCCGCCCTGGCCACGGCCTTCGCCACCGCCAAGAAGCTGAAGAAGACCGCGGTGCTGTGCAAGGACGCCCCGGCGTTCGTGGTCAACCGCCTGCTCACCCTGTTCATGGGCGAGGTCCTGGGCGCCGTCGGCGAGGGTACCGAGCCCGAGACGGCCGACCGCGCGGTGGCGCCCCTGGGCCTGCCGATGTCGCCGCTGCTGCTGCTCCAGCTGGTGGGCCCGGCGGTCGCGCTGCACGTGTCCGAGACCCTGCACGAGGCCTTCCCCGAGCGCTTCGCGGTCTCGGCCGAGCTGGCCGAGATCGTGAAGGCGGGCAAGACGGCGATCTACGCCCCCGACTTCAGCATCGACCCCGAGGTCCGCGCGCTGCTCGTGGGCGGCGACAAGCCGTCCGAGGAGAGCGAGATCCTGGACCGGGCGCTGCGCGCGCTGGCCCGGGAGATCCGGATCATGCTGGACGAGGGCGTCGTGGCCGAGGCCGCCGACATCGACCTGTGCCTGATCACCGGTGCGGGCTGGCCGTTCCACACCGGCGGCATCACTCCCTACCTGGACAGGGTCGGGGTGTCGGAGGCCGTGAACGGCAAGCGGTTCCACGAGGGCGACCCGAAGGCGTTCTAGCCTTCGCGCAACCCCGCGGCGGGCCCGGCAGCGG
>NZ_QPFC01000910.1:0-7532 GCF_003427465.1 Nocardiopsis sp. TNDT3
GTGGTCCCACGCGGGCCGCCCGCGCGCCGTCGCCGCCGCCGACCTGGACCTGCACGAGCGGGCCCGCGTCCAGACCCTGCGGGTACGCGGATGGGAGGTGGCCGCCTACTCCTGGGGCGACGGCGCGCTCCCCGTCCTGCTCGTCCACGGCTGGAGGTCGCGCGCCTCCCGCTTCGCGCCGCTCGTCCGGCGGCTGCTCGACCTCGGCTACAGCCCCGTCTCCTGGGACGCGCCCGGCCACGGGGCCACACCCGGACCGGTGGGCACCATCCTGGACGCGCGCGAGATCATGGGCCTGCTCCAGTCCCGCCACGGGCGCTTCGCGGCCGTCGTCGCGCACTCCCTGGGCGCGCCCTTCGCCGTGCACGCCCTGCGCGAGGGGATCGGGGCCGACCGGGCGGTCCTGGTGGCCGGGGTGTCGGACTTCGCCTTCACCGTCCACACCTTCGCCGCGGCGCTCGGCCTGGGCCCCCGCGCCGTCGCGGCCCTGCGCCGGGCGGTCGAGGGACACCACTTCGGGGGCGATCCGACCGTGTGGACCCGCTTCTCCGCGGGAGAGGGGGCCGCCCTCACCCAGCCGCTCCTGCTGCTGCACGACGAGCACGACACCGTCGTCCCCGCGGCGCAGTCACACCTGACGCTGGCCGCCCACCACGGGCGCGCGCGCCTGGTCACCACCTCGGGCCTGGGGCACAGCGCGCTGCTCCGCGACCCGGCCGTGCTCGACGCCATCACCGGGTTCGTCCGTGAGCCCGGCGGACCGGCCAGGGGCGAGGGGGAGGTGCCGGGAGCGGTCGGGGCCTGACCGCACCCGGCGGCCGGTCACCGGGCGGGGTTGGCGACCACCGCGTCGGCGTGCTCCCGGGGGCGGTCGCGCCGGTGGAACGCCTCCTCCTGCTCCGCCCACGTCCGCCGGTGCGGCGCGTAGACCGACGCGTCCCACCGGCCGTCCAGCCGCCGCGCGCGCTCGTCGTCGGGCGCCTCCACCCACACCAGCAGGTCCAGCAGGCCGCGCACGGCGGCGGCACCGGAACCGCCGCCCTCCACCACGAGGACCCCGCCCGCCGCCACGTCGCCGGGCAGCGCCGTCCACTCCCGTGCGAACGCCCCCCGCTCCCAGTCGTAGCGCCGCCAGGCCGCCCGCTCCCCGCGCGAGAGCGGGGCCAGGACCCACTCGCGCAGCAGCTCCGAGCCCTCCTCCAGGCCCCGCCACCCCGGGTAGAGGTCCTCCATGGTCAGCAGGGCCGCGGCCTCGCCCCGCCGGACCAGCGCCGCGCGCAGCGCGTCGGCCACCGTGCTCTTGCCCGCGCCCGAGCGGCCCTCGACCGCCACGGCGCGCGTTCGGCCCGGGGCCGAGGCGGGCGGCGGCACCGCCTCGGCCAGGAGGTCGGCCCACCCCGGCTCGGCGGTGCTGATGCGTGCTCTGCTCACCTTCGGACCCTAACGCGGCGGATGCGAAGTTCCAGCTTGCGTTCATTGCTTGTAGCATTCCTCGCGACAGCGCCGAAACGCGGCCACGAAAGCAGGGGGAGGGGCACCTGGTGACCGAGGCCGCCGCGACACCGGGATCACAGTCAGCCCTGCGCCGGGCCAACGAGCGGCGGGTCGTGGACGTGCTGCGCAGGGAGGGCACCCGAACCCAGGCCGAGCTGGCCCGGGCCACCGGCCTGTCCGCGGCCAGCGTCTCCAACATCGTCCGCGGCCTGCGCGCCGCCGGGACGGTCCTGGTGCGCGACACCTCCTCCAACGGCCGCCGGGCCAAGGCGATCACCCTCGTGCGCCAGCCCGGCGCGGTCGTGGCCGTGGACTTCACCGCCGACAGCGTCCGCGTCGCGGTGGGCGACAGCGACGGCAACATGCTGGCCCGCGAGGAGATCGGCTACGACGTGGCCTCCGACGCCGAGCGCGGGGTGCGCCGCGCCGCCTGGCTGGCCGAGACCATCCTGCTGCGCAGCCGGGTCGACCGCGGCACCGTGTCCTCGGTGGTGGCCTCCATCCCGGGGCCGATCGACCCCGGCACCGGCGAGGTCGGCGGTATCTCCTGCCTGCCCCGCTGGGCGGGCTTCCGCCCCGCCAGGGAGCTGACCGAGCGGCTGGGCCTGGAGGTGCTGGCCGAGAACGACGCCAACCTCGCGGTCCTGGCCGAACAGCACCGGGGCGCGGGTGTGGGCGCCGAGCACGTGGTCCACCTGGTCCTCAACGACGGCGTGGGCGCGGGCATCATGATGTCGGGCCAGCTCTTCCGCGGCGCGGGCGGCACGGCCGGGGAGATCGGGCACATCGCGCTGGACCCGCGCGGGCACGTGTGCCGCTGCGGCAACCGGGGCTGCCTGGAGACCTTCGTCGGCGCGAGCTACCTGCTGGACATGCTGCCGCAGAACACCGACGTGGCCCGCGGCCCCGACCCCGTCCGGATCCCGGACATGGTGGCCGCGGCGCTGGAGGGCGACCCCGGCAGCCGCCGCATCATCGCCGAGGCGGGCACCGCGCTGGGCCAGGGCACGGCGATCGTGGCCAACCTGTTCAACCCGGACCGGGTCGTCGTGGGAGGGGAACTGGCCCAGGCCGGTGACCTGCTGCTGGATCCGATGCGCCGGTCGATGGAGCTGGGCTCGCTGAGCAGCGCCCTGGACCGGCTCGAACTGGTGCCGAGCGCGCTGGGCAGGGACGCCTCGCTGTACGGGGCGCTGCGCATGGCCGCCCAACAGGTGAAGTCAGCTTCTTGGTCCTGAAGGGACCGAGTGTGCGGTTGCACTACCCCGCTGGGTGCGAGGGAGTTCACCGCGTCTGACCCGACCGCTCCGTTAGGGGTGGCCGGGTGGGACGTGTGACTTCCGCCCCGCGTTCCACGCCTCCTGGCACCTGCGGGCCAGGACACGGGAAGCATTGCGGTCCGCGTGCGCAACGACGCCGCACGACCGGCAGATGAACAAGGCCTGTGAGACCCGGTTGGCCCTGTGAGTGTAGGAGCATGCGGCGCACTCGCGTGAGGAGTGCGCCGGGTCCACGAAGACCACCGGCACACCTTTCAGGCGGGCCTTGTAGGCGATGAAGGCGCCCAGCTGGTGGAAGGACCAGGAGTGCAGCGTGGCCCGTTGGGGCCTGCGTTGCCGTACCCGCGCGCGAATCCCCGTCAGGTTTTCGAGGGAAATGCCGCGCCCGGTGCGTTCGGCCTCGGCCACGATGCGTTTGGAGATCTGGTGGTTGGTGTCGGCATGCCGTGCTTCTTTGCGGCGGCGCTTCCTGAGCAGGCGCTTGGCGGAGCGGGTGCCCTTGGCCTGCAACTTCTGGCGCAGCCTGAGCCGGTGGCGGCGGTACCGGTTGATCCTGCGCCCGGCCATGACCTGGCCGTCGCTGGTGGTGGCGATGTTGATGATCCTCAGGTCCACCCCCACGAACCCGTCCGGCTCCTGCTCGGGGGCGTCGGGCACCTCCACGGTCACCGCGAGGAACCAGGCGCCGTCGCGGCGGAGCAGGTCGGCCTCACCGCGCTTGTGCCCGGCCAGCGCCTTGACCTGGTCGGCAGAACCGGTGAACGGCACGTCCTGCAACCGGCCCTGGAAGGTCCACAGCGAGATCGTGCGCGCGTCCATCGCGAACGACAGGTCGCGCGCGTCGTAGGGGTGCGCCGAGCCCGCGCGGAAGGCAATGGGTGTGGACCCGATCCGCGTGCGGCGGACTGATCCCTTCGGCCCGTAGTCGCCGTTGTCCAGATTGGCGCGGCGGGTGCGGTAGGCGTCGCACACCTTCTTGATCACGTGTCGGGCCGCCTGTGAGCCCACCTCGGCCGCACGCAGCTGCCGGTAGGTGTGCTTGCGCAGCTCGTAGTCGCGCATCACGCCCTGCTCGTGGGCCACCTTCGCCACCCGGGTGGCGTGGGTGTTGAGCGCGCGCAGGGTCGAAGCCAGCACCGCCGCCTGCTCGGGCGACGGCGTGAGCCCGAGCTGCACGACGATCTTCGACACGCCCGCCATCGTGCACCCGGCCAGTGACAGACCGCAGCCAAAGCAGTCCATGGTGTCCCCATCACTGGCGGACCGATGGGGCGTGCGCGGTGATTCCTCCGGGGGCTGAGGCCCCGGGGTTCCTCGCCAAGGCGAAGCTGATTCCCGTACCACCGGTGACGCCGAGGCGTCGAGCGGTGGCGCCGCGTTCCCGTGGCGGGGGAGCGCGGGCCCCCGGCGGGGACCCGAAGCAGGTCGGGCGGCGGGCGGCCCCCGGGCCCGACGGGGTGCTCACGTAGGCTGACGAGGCGGCGAACGCCGAGGTCAGTGCCGGAACGGGCCGTCACTCGGTAAAAACCGAAACTCCTTCACGTGAGCTCACACGACCAGAACTCCGCTCTGGCCTGCGTTTTCCGTGATTTCACGCTCTGAACGCAAGGTCCGTGATGTTTCGGTTATGTGTTCAGGAGTTGACGGCAAGGTGGCGGCGGGGTTTGACTTCACTCCACCACTCGCGAGTTCCACCGCCCCATCCCCCGTCATGAGAGGTACCCAGCGTTGAACGCACGACGCTTCACACCGCGGCACACGACTGCCGGTTTCGCCGCCGCGGGAGCCGCTCTCGCCCTCCTCGTCTCCGGTTGTGGCTCGCTCACGACCACCGGCGGCGAGGCCGAGCAGGAGACCCACACCGTGGAGGAGGGCTTCCACGTCGGACTGCTCCTGCCCGACCTGCACACGGCCCGCTACGAGGCCTTCGACCGCCCCTTCTTCGAGGAGGCGATGGGCGAACTGTGCCCCAACTGCGAGATCTCCTACGCCAACGCGGACCAGTCCGTGAGTGAGCAGCAGACCCAGGCCCAGGCCATGCTGACCGACGGTGTGGACGTGCTGGTCCTGGACCCGGTGGACGCCGCCGCCGCGGCCGGGACGGTCAACGAGGCCAAGTCCCAGGGCGTGCCCGTGATCGCCTACGACCGCCTCGCCGAGGGCGGCGCGGACATGTACGTCTCCTTCGACAACAACCGCGTCGGCCAGGTCCAGGCCGAGTCGCTGCTGGAGGCCCTGGAGGAGGAGGGCAGCACCGGTGACGGCTCGATCGTGGTCATGCACGGCTCGCCCACCGACCCCAACGCCGCCAGCTTCAAGGCCGGGGCCATGGGGGTCTTCGAGGACCAGATCGACGTCGGCCAGGAGTTCGACACCCCCGAGTGGTCGCCGGACGAGGCCAACGCCCAGATGGAGGGCGCCATCACCTCCCTGGGCCTGGACGAGATCACCGGCGTCTACGCCGCCAACGACGGCATCGCCTCCGGTGTCATCTCCGCCCTGCGCAGCGCGGGCGTGAGCGTGGAGGACCTGCCCCCGGTGACCGGACAGGACGCCGAGCTCGCGGGTATCCAGCGCATCATCGCCGGTGAGCAGTACATGACCGTCTACAAGGCGATCCAGCCCGAGGCGCAGGTCGCCGCCGCCATGGCCGTCGGCCTGGCCACCGGCGAGGACCCCGAGCTGGGCGAGCACACGCTCACCGAGGTCGAGGACGGAGGCGGCGAGACCGTCCCCGCCGTCCTCCTGGAGCCGATCGCGGTCACCGCGGAGAACGTCGGCGACACGGTCGTCTCGGACGGGATCTACAGCATCGAGGAGATCTGCACCGACGACTACGCCGACACGGACTTCTGCCAGGAAGCCCTGTAGAGCCGGTGCGGACGTTCCGGGCCCGGAACGGCGGGGCGCCCCGCCGCCCCGCCGTCCCAGGCCAGGGCGAGAGAAGAGAAGCGAACGCATGAGCACACCAGTCCTGGAACTGTCCGGGATCTCCAAGACCTTCGGCGCCGTCCGCGCCCTGAGCGACGTCGACTTCCACGTCGGCGAGGGCGAGGTCGTCGCCCTGCTCGGCGACAACGGCGCCGGCAAGTCCACGCTGGTCAAGGTCATCTCCGGAGCGCACCCCGCCGACAGCGGCGGTGTCATCACCTGGGACGGCAAACCGGTCAGCATCAACGCCCCCTCCGACGCCCAGCGCCTGGGGATCGCCACCATCTACCAGGACCTCGCCCTGTGCGACAACCTGGACATCGTCGGCAACCTCTTCCTGGGTAACGAGAAACTGCACTTCCCGGGCACCCTCGACGAGGTCGAGATGGAGGGCCGGGCCATGGAACTGCTGGACTCGCTGTCCGTGCGCATCCCCAGCCTGCGCGTCCCGGTGGCCTCCCTCTCCGGCGGCCAGCGCCAGATCATCGCCATCGCCCGCTCCCTGCTGGGCAAGCCGCGCGTGGTGATGCTCGACGAGCCCACCGCCGCCCTGGGCGTCGCCCAGACCGCCCAGGTCCTCGACCTCATCGAGCGCCTGCGCGACCAGGGCCTGGGCGTGCTGCTGATCAGCCACAACATGGCCGACGTGCGCGCGGTGGCCGACCGCGCCGTGGTCCTGCGCCTGGGCCGCAACGCCGGGAACTTCCCCGTCGCCGAAACCAGCTACGAGGAGATCGTGGCCGCCATCACCGGTGCCGCCGACAACCCGGTCAGCCGCCGCTCCGAGCGCACCGGCGCCTCGGCCCTGGCCACGGAGGACAAGTGATGACCCAGCAGACCCCCGTCTCCAAGGCGCCCGCCACGGGTGCGGGCGGCTCCGCCGAGTCCAAGCGCGACCCGCGCCTGCTGACCACGGCGGCCTCGCCCAAGGGCTGGCTCGACGCCCTGCGCCGCAACCTGCGCGGCGGCGAACTGGGCCCGATCCCCGTGGTCGTCGGCCTGATCCTCATCGCCGTCGTCTTCCAGTCGGCCAACGACCGGTTCCTGTCGCCGCAGAACCTGTCCAACCTGACGGTGCAGATCGCCGCCATCGGCCTGATGACCACCGGCGTGATCATGGTCCTGCTGCTCGGCGAGATCGACCTGTCCATCGGCTCGGTCGCCGGACTGGCCGCCGCGGTCCTGGGCGTGCTGGCCGTCAAACAGGGCGTCTCGGAATGGCTCGCGATCGGCGCGGCCCTGGCCGTCGGCCTCGTGGTGGGCCTGCTCCACGGCGTCGTCTTCGCCAAACTCGGGGTACCGGCCTTCGTGGTCACCCTCGCCGGACTGCTGGGCTGGCAGGGCCTGCACCTGTACCTGATGGGCGCCGACGGCACCATCAACACCAGCCCGAGCGGGCCGATCTCGCTGCTGACGCAGACCTTCTTCGTCCCGGTGGTGGGCTGGGCGCTCGCCGTCCTGGCCGTCGTCCTGTACGTGGTCTCCGTGGCGGCGGTGGAGCGGCGCAGGCGCCAGGCCAACCTGCCCTACAAGCCCTGGACCGAGATCCTCTTCCGGGCGGCCCTGCTGTTCGTGCCGATCCTGGTCGCGGTGTGGGTGCTCAACCAGTACAAGGGCGTGCCGCTGGCCTTCCTGATCTTCGTGGGCTTCGTGGTCGTGCTCGACCTGGTCCTGCGCAAGACCCGCTACGGCCGCATGGTCTACGCCGTCGGCGGCAACGCCGAGGCGGCGCGCCGCGCCGGCATCAACGTGGACATGATCCGCATCTCGGTGTTCGGGATCGCCTCCGCCCTGGCCGCCCTGGGCGGAATCATGCTGACCTCGCGC
>NZ_QPFC01000911.1:0-1569 GCF_003427465.1 Nocardiopsis sp. TNDT3
GGGCGGCGTGGAACCGGGGGGTTCACGCCGCCCGCCCTGTTGCGCGGGGGGCGTACGCCCCTCACACGGATCGTGCGCGGACTACCTGAGCCAGCCGTCGCCCAGGCGCGGGAAGTCGGGCGCGGCCGTCGTGCGCAGCACACCGTTCACCGGCAGGGTGCTCTCGGCGAAGAACTCCACGCCGTGCGCACCGGCCGCCGACAGCTCGGCCACCGAGTCCCAGTTGATGTGCTCCATGGTGTCGTCGGCGGTGTGGTAGTACGGGTCGAACTGCTCGCCCGCCGTACCGCCGTACCACTCGACCTGCTCCTCGGTCTTGACGCCGTCGGCGCCGCTGAACAGGCCGCCCGACGGGATGCCCGCGGTCATGAAGGCCTGGTAGTCGCTGCGCCCGCTCAGCACGCCGGGCTCGCTGACCTGGTCCTGGGCGGCGAAGTAGTCCTCGAAGACCTTCGCGATCGCGCCGGAGCCCGACGGGGCGGCCACGGACCCGGGCAGCTCCATCCGGCCGTCCAGCACGAACCGGCCGTAGTTGTGCGAGCCGATCATGTCGAAGTTGAGGTAGAGGGCGATGTCCTCGACCTCCTGCGCGGTCAGGTCCTCCACGTACCGGGTGGAACCGACCAGGCCCTCCTCCTCGGTGCCCCAGAAGGCGAACCGCACCTTGTTGTCGGGCTCCTCCTGCTCGGCCAGCTGGATGGCGGTCTCCAGCAGGAAGGCCGCACCGCTGCCGTTGTCGTTGATGCCGGGGCCGTCCTCGACGCTGTCCAGGTGGCCGCCCACGACCACCACGTTGTCGTCCCGGCCGCCCGGGGTCTCGGCCAGGACGCTGTAGGAGGTCTCGTTGCTGACCTCGGCGTCCACGCTCACCCGCAGCTCCAGGCCCTCGGCGGCCAGCAGCTCCGCGCCCAGCGTTCCGGACACGCCCAGGGCGGGGATGGCCGAGTGCTCGCCCACGGTGCCCAGGAAGACCTCGTCCTCGTTGTTGACCACCAGGGCGGCCGCGGCCCCCGCGGCGGCGGCGTTGTCCACCTTGTCCGAGAACGGGCAGGTGCCGCGCACGGTGATCGCGACCGCGCCCTCGGGGAAGTCGGCGAAGTCGTCGGGGGAGCAGCCGCTCGCGGCGCTGTCGGCGTTGACGGCCACCGCCGGGGCGGTGACGTCGCCCGAGCCGGAGTAGCTCATGGTCGCGTAGTCGGTCTCGGCCTCGTAGGCGACCTGCTCCGGCGCGGTCTGGGCGAGGACGGCCGGGGAGTTCTCCCGCCACAGCTCGTACTCGTACTCGTGCCGGTAGGGCTCGTACCCGGCGCGCTCCAGCTGGTCCTCGATGTAGAGGGCGGCGACGTCGTAGCCGGGGGTGTTCGTGGCCCGGTTGCCGCCGTTGTACTCGGCGATGGTGTCGAGGTTCTCCAGGTGCTCGCGGATGGCCTCCGCACTCACCCGCTCCGACAGCGGCGGGTCCTCGCCCGGCCTGCCCGCGTGCGCGGGCGGCCCCGCGTGCCCGGGGGCTCCGGAGTGGTCCGGGGGCCCGGCGTGCCCGGGCGGCCCGGGTTCGGCGTGGGCGGGGGA
>NZ_QPFC01000912.1:0-7185 GCF_003427465.1 Nocardiopsis sp. TNDT3
CCTCCCCGCGGAGGTGGGCGCCGAGATCCGCTGCAACCTCGTGGACGGGGGCATGAACTACGGCGTGACCATCACGACCACCTCGGTCGACGGCGACGACGTCCAGTGGGACATCGAGGTCGACGACCAGCCCCTGTAACCGCGAGGGCCCGCCCGGCCCCGTCCGGGCGGGCCCGGCTCCCGGGGTACGCGACCACTCCGGGGGCGACGAACTCAGAGCACCCCGGCGCCCGCCTCGCGCGGCACGCCGCGGACCGCGTGCACCGGCTCCACCCGCGTGGAGAACTGCGGCACCCAGGTCAGGTCGGTGCCCAGCGCCTGGTCGGGATAGGCCTCGTTGTGCGCCCGCACCAGGTCCACCTCCGTGACGCGCCCGCGGCCGTCCTCCATCACCGCGTTCCCGTGCTCCACGATGTCGGTGCCGCCCCAGTTGCCGACGATCTCCCCGGCCGTGATGCCGTCGTGCAGGTCGAACAGGTTGTTCTCCGCGTACAGGTGCGACTCGAAGCCCGCCCCCAGGCTGTACTGGTACAGGTCCGTGGCCACCGTGTAGTGGTTGTTGTAGACGTGCACCTGCCCGTAGCGCACGCGGGGCGCGCGCTGGCCCAGGCTGTCGAAGTGGTTGTGGTGCCAGGTGGTGCGCAGGTACCCGCGGTCGGTGGTGCGGCCGTCGCTGTTGCCCACCAGGATCGCCTTGTCCCGGCCGTCGAAGTGGTTGTACGACACCGTCACCAGGTCGCTGGCGCGCACGATGTCCAGCAGGCCGTCGTGCACCTCGTAGCGGCGTCCGAAGTACTCCGGCAGCTCCGAGCCCGGGTTGTCGCCGTCGTCGAACGTGTTGTGGTCGATCCACACGTTCGTGGAGCCGGAGACCTCCAGGTGGTCGTACTCGGAGTTCCAGTTGCCCTCGCCGCCGTCGCCGGGGTCCCAGCCGGGGAAGCAGTCGTGCGTGTCGGACAGGGTGAGGTTGCGCAGGATGACGTTGCGCGCGCCGACCACCCGGATGCTCATCCCGGTGATCTCGGCGCCGTCCCCGGCCCCGACCACGGTCGTGTTGGAGCCGACCTCCACCCGGATCCGCTCCGCCTGGGCGTCGGCAGAGGCCTCGCGGGCCTCCTCCAGCGGGCCGCTGGGGTCCTGCCAGCCCCACACCCCGGGGTCGTAGGCGGCCAGGTAGCCCTCCAGCGTGTAGCCGTCCACGGCGTAGTCCCCGCACGACAGGGGCGTGCCGTCCGGCGCCGTGTTCGCGTCGATGAGACCCTCGACGTAGACGATCTTGGGCTCGTCCCCGCTCACCGCCTCGCGGAACTCCTGCGCCGTGGAGACGCGGAAGACGTTCTCCGGGGAGGCGTCCGCGCCTCCCGTCGTCCCGCCTCCGGCCGAGGCCCAGCCGTCGCCCTCGGGCAGGACCTGCCTGCCCACGTCGGGCGCCGCCTGGACGGGCGCGACAGCGGTCATCACCAACACCGCGCTCAGAGGGAGTGCGAGCCTGCGCATGTTTCTTCTCCTCAGGGGGGACTGCAAACGGTTGCATGAACATCTCCCAGGAGTCGGACCGGCGTCAACCCCTCCCACCCGGGAAAACCCCGGAAAAACAGGCACCGAACCTCAAAGTACGCACTGGTCAACCACAACCGCTTGCCAGTAACCTCGGAGCCGTTCCCCACCGAAGGAGGCCACGGGTGGCCGTGACCATCAAGGACGTCGCCCTGGCGAGCGGGGTGCACGTCTCCACCGTCTCCCGGACCTTCTCCGCCGCGCACCTGGTCAACGCCGACACCCGGACCCGCGTGCTCGCCGCCGCCAGCGCCCTGGGCTACCGGCCCAACCGCGCCGCGCGGGCCCTGTCCACCCGCCGCACCGGCAACCTGGGGCTGATCGTCGCCGACATCGCCAACCCGTTCTTCCCGCCCCTGATCAAGGCCGCGCAGGCCCACGCCCGCCGCAGCGACCACCACGTGTTCGTCGCCGACACCGACGAGCAGGCCCGCGTGGAGGAGGAGCTGATCCGCTCCATGGCCACCCAGGTGGACGGCGCGCTCCTGGTCGCGCCGCGCCTGAGCAACCGCCTGATCGCGGAGCTGAGCGCCGACGTGCCCTTCGTCGTGGTCAACCGCCAGCCCGCCGGGCTGCCAGCCGTCCTCATGGACGTGGCCTCGGGCGCCGGGCAGGCCGTGGACCACCTCGCCACCCTCGGCCACCACGAGATCGCCCTGCTCACCGGACCGCGCGCGTCGTGGACCAACCAGCGCCTGGAGCGCGCGGCGGAGGAGGCCGCCCTGCGCCGCGGCCTGGTCCTGCACGGCGTGGGACCCAACCAGCCCACCGAGGAGGGCGGCGCGGCCGCCGCCCGGGAGGTGCTGGACCTCGGCGCCACCGCCGTCCTGGCCTACAACGACCTGGTCGCCCTCGGTCTGGTCCAGGAGCTGCGGGACCTGGGCGCGTCCGTGCCCGGCGACCTCAGCGTCGTCGGCGTCGACAACACCCACACCGCCCGGCACTGCGACCTGACCAGCATCGACATGCCCACCGCCGCGGCCGGACGCTCCGCCATCGACCTGCTGCTGCACCGCATCAGCAGCGGGGACTCCCCCGGCACCGTCACCCTGGACACCCGCCTGGTCGTGCGGGGGTCCACCGCTCCCCCGCCCGCCTGAACACGGAGGACGCGGAGCCCCGAAGCGAACACGTCCGGGCGCCCGGACACGGGCGAAGCGGAGCGGAGCCCCAAAGCGAACGGGGCCCCGCCGTGGCGGGGCCCCGTTCGCGGGTCGGGGTCAGGCGTAGGAGTGCAGACCGCTGAACATGTAGTTCACCGCGAAGAAGTTGAACAGGATGGTCGCGAAGCCCACCACGTTGATCCACGTGGCCTTGGGTCCGCGCCAGCCGCCGGTGGCCCGGGCGTGCAGGTAGGCCGCGTAGATCACCCAGGAGATGAACGACCAGACCTCCTTGGGGTCCCAGCCCCAGAAGCGGCCCCAGGCCTCGTCGGCCCAGATGGAACCGGCGATGATGCCGAAGGTCCACAGCGGGAAGGCGAAGAGGATGAACCGGTGGGAGATCCGGTCCAGCAGCTCGGGGCTGGGCAGGCGGCCCGCGATACCGGCCACCCGCTCGCCCAGCGCGCGCCTGGCCTCGGCCCGGTGCGCCACGAGGTAGGTGACGCCGGCCGCGCCGGAGACCATGAAGGCGCCGCCCGCGATGATCGTCGCGGTCACGTGGATGGGCACCCAGTACGAGTGCAGGGCGGGGATGAGCGGGCCCGGGTCCACATACAGCCAGCGGACGCCGATGCCCAGCAGGACGAGCACCGGGACCAGCACGAACGCGCCCAGGAAGCGCGCCTGGTACCGGTAGGAGGCGAAGAGCAGACCGCCCACCGCGACCAGGCACAGGGCCACGACGAACTCGAACATGTTGCCCCAGGGCCAGCGCCCGGCGGCCAGGCCGCGGGCGATGATCTGGGCGACACCCATCACGAAGCCGAACGTCGTCACGCCCAGGGCGATCTTGCCCAGGACGCTCTGGGAGGCCCTGGCCTCCACCTCGGTGCTGCGGACGTTGACCTTGATGCCGTCGTCGGCGCCGGACTCGGCACCGGCGTTGACCGGCATGAGCCGACCGGCCTTGAGCCTGGTGCGTTTTCCGTAGGCGGCCTCGATGGCGAAGAGGAACAGCGCAGCCGCGTACGTGACGATCATCGCGATGATCAACGAGTCACTGACTGACGTCATCACCTCGTCCACCTGTGCGGCGAGTGTGTACGTCACCGGTCACTCCCTTGTGTGGTCGACTCTGGCGGGTCGGATGGCGGATGGGGGTCGGAGCCCGGAGCGGGGTCCGGGTCGGAGTCCGGGCCGGCAGTCGGACGGCTGTCCGGTCCGGAGCCGGATTCCCCGTCGGACCGGCTCCGGAGCCGTCCGGCGAGTTCCGTGGTGAGTTCGTGGAACTCCACGTTGTTCCCGGCCGCCTCGGTCTTGCCCAGGGCGGCCAGCTCCACGTGGGTGCGGCCGTCCCCGCCCCTGGTCGCGCGCACCCACACGCGGCGCGGGCGGACGAACAGGGTGACGATCAGCCCGGCGACGGCCAGGGAGGCCGCGGTCAGCGCGGGCAGCCGGGCGCCGTCGCGGTTCATCTGGAGGCTGACGTACTCCTTGTATCCGGAGAAGGTGATCGACCCGGCGCCCTCGGGCAGCTCCCAGGTGTCCCCGATCTCCATCACGGGGGAGCTGCCCAGCTCCTCCATGCCGCCGGTGCGCAGCTGGTAGACCGACTGCGGGTCGATCAGCCCCAGATCTCCCCGGTAGCCCTCCAGTGTGATCCGGGGGTTCTGGGCCCCGGGGAAGTTGGAGACCATCTCCCCCTCGGGCGTCTCCACCGCGCTGGGCAGGAACACGCCGACGAAGCCGAGCTGCTCGCCTCCGGTGTCGGGCACCTTGACCACGCCGTCGGAGGTGTAGGAGGCCGTGTCCCGGTGCAGGAAGGGGACCGCCTGGTCGAAGACCAGGTCGCCCTCGGCGTTGCGCACCTCGAACTCCGGCGCGTACCCGTGGCCGAGCAGGTAGACCTGCACGCCCGCCACGCTCAACGGGTGGTTGACCTCCAGCCGGTGCCGCTCCTGCGGCGCGTCGGGCGCCTCCCTGTAGGTGAGGTCGGCGACGTAGGACTCGGCCTGGCCGCGCAGGCCGCCGTCCTCGATGAAGGAGGCCTCGAAGTCGTCCAGGTGGATGGAGAAGGGTTCCAGGGAGTCGGTGTCGGTCCAGTGCCCGGGGTAGATCGCGTCGTAGGAGGTCAGGGTGTTGGCGAACCCGTCGCCCTCCACCAGGAGCATGTTGCCGCGGTAGCCGAGGAAGGACCCGGCGGCCAGGGCGAGCAGCAGGCCCAGCAGGGCGAGGTGGAACAGGACGTTCCCGGCCTCGCGCAGGTAGCCGGTCTCGGTGGAGAGGGAGTCGCCGTAGCGCTCGGTCCGGTAGCCCCGCAGGACCCTGCGGGACTGCTCCAGCACCGTCTCGGGGTCGGCGTCGGTGGTGAACGCGGCGGCGTAGGGCATCCGGCCCAGGTTCTTGGGCGTGTGCACCGGGCGGGCCCGCACCGCGCGGGCGTGCGCCAGCGCCCGGGGGAGCACGCAGCCCGCCAGGGAGACGAACAGCAGCAGGTAGATCGCCGCGTACCAGGGCGAGGAGAACACGTCGAAGAGGTAGAACCGGTCCAGCCAGGGCGCCAGTTCGGGGTTCTCCTGGAAGTAGGTGTTGACCTCGTCGACGCTCACCACGTTCTGCGGCAGGATCGAGCCCGGGATGGCCCCGACCGCCAGCAGGAACAGCAGGATCAGGGCGGTGCGCATCGAGGTCAGGGTGCGCCAGATCCAGCGCAGCCAGCCGACCGCGCCCAGGCCCTTGGGGCGCGGTCGGGCGCCCTCCCCGTTCTGGGCGGCGGTCCCGGCCCCTTGGTCGTTCGCGGTCGTACTCATCAGATCACCGTCTGGAAGTCGGCGGCCCAGCCCTGCATGGCGATGGTCAGCTGCGTCCACAGGCCGGTCACCATCGCCAGGCCGACCAGGACGAGCATGGCCCCGCCGATCACGGTGACCGTGCGGGTGCGGCGCTTGAGCCAGTCGAAGGTGCCCAGCGCGCGCCGGTAGAGGAGGGAGGCCAGGACGAACGGCAGCCCGAGGCCGACGCAGTAGGCCAGGGACAGCAGCATGCCGCGTCCGGCGCCGCCCTCGACGAAGGCGAGGGTCTGCACGGCGGCCAGGGTCGGCCCGATGCAGGGGGTCCAGCCCAGGCCGAACAGGACGCCGAGCAGGGGCGCGCCCGCCAGTCCGGCGCGCGGCAGGCGGTGGAAGCGGAACTCGCGCCCGAAGCCCGGGACGACGCCCATGAAGGCCAGGCCCAGGACGACGGTGAGGACGCCGAGCACCCGTGTGATGGGGTCGGTGTAGTCCATGAGGATCTCACCGAGCCAGCCGATGAAGCCGCCGACGGCGACGAACACCAGGGTGAACCCGGCGATGAACAGGACGCTGCCCGTGACCATGGTCCAGCGGCGGGAGGCCAGTTCGGCGTCGACGTCGGCGACGGTGGCGGTGCCGCCCCCCGCGGTCGAGGCGGTGCGCTCGCGCACCTGGGTGCCGCTCATCCCGGTCACGTAGGACAGGTAGCCGGGCACGAGAGGGAGCACGCAGGGCGAGAGGAAGGAGACCAGGCCCGCGGCCAGGGCCAGCGGGATCGCGGCCAGCAGGGAGCCGGTGAGGACGGTGGTGCCGATGGGGTCCATCAGCCCTCGTCCCCGGAGCCCTGGTCCGCTTCGGACGGCGCGTCCGACGGCCCGGCCGAGGGGTCGGCCTCCTCCGGGGAGGCCGTCTGCCCGGCCTCCTGCTCCGCGACGCGGGGGCGCTCCTCCGGGTCGCCGAAGTCGAACTCGACCACCAGCGGGTTGAGCAGCTCGGTCAGCTGGCCGTAGGTGGTCGGGCCGATGACGCGGGCGGCGATGCGGCCCTCGGGGTCGATGACGAGCGTGCTGGGGATGGAGCGCGGGGGCACGGTGTCGCGGAAGGCCTGGGGCACCGCGCCGGGCTGGTCGTACAGGCTCGGGTAGGGGACGCCCATGCTCTCCTGGTAGGACCGGGCGGCCGTCTCGTCGTCCTTGATGTTCACGCCGAGGAAGTCCACGCCCAGGTCCGCGTACTCGGCGTGCACCTCGTCCAGGACCGGCTGCTCGGCGCGGCAGGGGCCGCACCAGCTCGCCCAGACGTTGAGGACGACGATGCCGCCCTCGTAGTCGCCGAGGGAGACCTCCTCGCCGTCGAGGGTGGTGCCGGTGACCTCGGGGGCCTCGGTGCGCTCGGCGGCCTCGAAGGTGGTGGCGCTGCCGTCTCCGGAGATGAAGCGGTTTTCCTCGTCGCTGGCCTGGATCTCGTTGCCCCCGGCACAGCCGGTCAGGGCGAGTACGGCGGCCAGTCCGGCCGCCGCCAGGCGCGGCACGGCACGGCTTCGGCGCGTACCGGTGCTGGTGCTGGGCATCGAG
Source organism: Nocardiopsis sp. TNDT3 (assembly GCF_003427465.1). Taxonomy (NCBI): domain Bacteria; kingdom Bacillati; phylum Actinomycetota; class Actinomycetes; order Streptosporangiales; family Nocardiopsidaceae; genus Nocardiopsis; species Nocardiopsis sp. TNDT3. The sequence goes on from NZ_QPFC01000912.1 coordinate 7,027, forward strand.
GGGACCTCGCGAACGGGGTGTGAACAGGGCGGACTACAACAACGACAAAGTGTAGTAGATGCCCTGGGACCCGTTCGGCCGCCCCGGCACAAGGGGGAACCGCGGCCGGTGGGGGTGGGGGACGGCCCTGCGGCGCTCCGGACGGCGCGCGTCGGGAGG
>NZ_QPFC01000913.1:0-1027 GCF_003427465.1 Nocardiopsis sp. TNDT3
GGAGTGGCCGCCCCCGTCCCCGTTCCCGTCCCACAGCAGGACGGTCCGGTAGACGTGGGCGACGTCGGCGGCCACGGTGTCCCAGTCGTAGGCGCGCACCGCGCGGCGGGCGGCGCGAGAGAGCTCGGCACGCCTCGCGGGTGCCTCCAACAGCGCACCGGCGCGTTCGGCCAGGTGGGCGGGGTCACCCGCGGCGAACAGCTCCCCGGCGGCCCCGCCGTCCAGGACCGCGGCGAAGGCGGGGATGTCGCTGGCCACGATGGCCGCGCCGGAGGCCATAGCCTCGGTCAGCACGATGCCGAAGCTCTCACCGCCCAGGTTGGGCGCGCAGAACACGTCGGCGGAGTGGTAGGCGCGGGCCTTGTCGGCGTCGTCCAGGCGTCCGAGCAGCACGACGCGTTCGCGCAGGTGCCCGGGGACGGCCTCCATCGCCGCCGAGGCGTCGCCGGGCCCGGCCACCATCAGGCGCAGGCCGGGGCGTTCGGGGGCCATGAGCACGAAGGCCTCCAGAAGGACGCCCAGCCCCTTGCGGGGCTCGTCCAGGCGTCCCAGGAAGCCGATCGAGCCGCCCTCCCCCGGCCAGCCGGGCAGGGGGTCTGCGTGCGCGAACCTGCGCACCGCGACCCCGTTGGGGATGAGCACGGCGTCGCCGCCCAGGTGTTCGACCAGGGTGCGCCTGGCGGCCTCGGACACGGCGATGCGGCCGTTGATCTTCTCCATGGCCGAACGCAGCGCCGGGGAGCTCACCGCCATCGCCCGCGACCGGGGGTTGGCGGTGTGGAAGGTGGCCACCACGGGGCCGTCGGCCGCCCAGCACGCCAGCAGCGAGACGCTCGGCGCGGACGGCTCGTGGATGTGCAGGACGTCGAACCCGCCCTCGGCGATCCACCGGCGCACCCGCGAGGCGGCCCTGGGGCCGAAGGTGAGCCGGGCCACCGATCCGTTGTAGGGCACCGGGACCGGTCTTCCGGCGGGAACGAGGTAGTCCGGCAGGGCGCCGGTGTCCGCGTCGCCCACCGGCGCCAGT
>NZ_QPFC01000914.1:0-4462 GCF_003427465.1 Nocardiopsis sp. TNDT3
GGGTCGGCGGGGCCCCGGTGTGCGGCGGGCGATGTTCTGGTGACGAGGGGGCGGGGGTGTCGGTGACGCCCCCGCCCCCTCGTCCATGTCGCGGATGACCGACGCGTGACAAACATGAGGGTTCCCTCATCCACTCCTCATGGGTTCCTCACCGCCCGTCCAGAGGATGAACGCATGTTCTGGTTCGCGCTGGCGGTCAACACGACCGCGATCATCGTCCTGTCCTACGCCATCTACTTCCGCCGCCACGGGCGCCGCGACCTGCTGCTGGCCTACGTGGCGCTCAACACCGGCATCTTCGCCGTGGTGTCCATGCTGACCAACCAGGAGGTCGGCCTGGCCGTCGGCTTCGGTCTGTTCGGCGTGCTGTCGATCCTGCGCCTGCGGTCGGACCTCATCAGCCAGGGCGAGATCGGCTACTACTTCACGGCGATCGCCCTGGGCCTGGTCAACGCGGTGGCGGCCCCGATGCCCTGGGTGCTGCTGGGCCTCAACGCCCTGCTGCTCACCGGCATGTACGCGGCCGACCACCCGCGTCTGCTCTCGCGGCACGAGCGCCGCATCCTGACCCTGGACGTGGTGCACGAGGACTCCGTGGCCCTGCGCCAGGACCTGGAGGCCCGGCTGCGCGGCCGGGTCACGAAGATCGAGGTCACCGAGGTCGACTACGTGCGCGACCTGATGGTCGTGGACGTGCGGTTCCAAGCGCCCCGGATCGCGTCGGTCCCGGGCTCCGGGCGCGGGTTCGGGCATGGCTTCACCTCCGTGACGGGACGCCGATGAGCACGGCCGCCCCCGCCCCTGCGGAAGCCCCCGCCACCGTGGAGAGACCCATGACCCTGGACGCCCTCGGTCCCGTGGAAACGCCCGCTCCGGTGGACGTTCCCTCCCCGGTCCTGGCGGCGCTGCGCCCGATGTCGCTCGCCGAGATCAACGAGCGCGCCGCCCTGGTGACCCGGACCTGCCGCAAGTACCTGGTGCCCGTCGAGCTGCTGGAACCGCTGTTCGCGGCCGCCGGGGACCGGTTCGGGGTGCTGACCATCGACGGGCAGCGGGACTTCCAGTACTCGTCCACCTACTTCGACACTCCCGACCTGCGGACCTTCCACGACCACCGCCAGGGGCGGCGGGTGCGCTTCAAGGCCCGGACGCGCACGTACGTGGACACGGGGACGCGCATGTTCGAGATCAAGCTCAAGGGCGCGCGCGGGATCACCGACAAGACCCGGATCGCCTACACGGGGCCGCCGGACCGGATGACCCCCGAGGCCCGGCGGTTCCTGGACGACACCCTGCTCTCGTACGGCATCGAGGCGCCCGACGTGCTGGCGGCCAGCGCGGTGACCGACTACCGGCGCACGACGGTGGTGGCCTTCTCGGGTGAGGAGCGGGTGACGGTGGACACCGGCCTGGTCGGCTACCGGGCGGGCTGGTCGGTGCGGATGCGCCCGGATACGGTGCTGCTGGAGATCAAGACGCGCGGCGGGCTCACCGCGACCGAGCGCAGGCTGCACGAGCACGGGGTCCGGGAGGCGCGGTTCACCAAGTACGGGGCGACGGTGGCCGCTCTGGAGCCCGGGCTGCGGGGCAACCGGTGGCACCGGGCGATGGGCGCGTGCCTGGACCACCCGGCGCCGTGCGCCCTGGAGCGGGCGCGGGTGGGTGCGGCGCCCGCTCTCCGGCGGAACCGTTGACGGGCACGGGAACCCGCACCGTCCGGGTCCGCCGGGCGGCCGACGGCCCGTCACCCCGCGTCTCGGGGCGCCGTCCCCTCCGTCCCCGCACGGAAAATCCGGATGCGCTCCCCGCCCCCGGTCTGTGACCATGTCCACCGAACGACGGAGGGAGGCCGGGATGCGGGACCAGGACGGGTGTCTGATCCTCTCGGGAATGCCCGGAGCCGGAAAGTCGACGGTGGCTCCGCTGGTGGCCGCACGGTATCCGCGTGCGGCCCACATCAGCGGGGACGTTCTGTCCTACATGGTCGTCCAGGGACGCGTCGGCTTCAACGGGCGGCCCGCGGAGGAGGCGCGGCGCCAGCTGCGGCTGTGCGTGCGCAACATGTGCGACCTGGCGGCCAACTTCGCCGACAACGGCGTCTTCCCGGTCGTCGAGTACACCATCGACAACCGCCGGATGCTGGACGCCATGGTGGAGATGCTGCGGCCCAGGCCGGTCATGTTCGTCGCCCTGTTCCCGCCCCTGGAGGTGTGCCGGCGGCGCAACGCCACGCGCGACCCCGGGCACCGCGTCGACTTCGACTTCGCGCCGCACTACCGGGCGATGCGGGAGGACCTGGGCGGAGTCGGCTGGTGGTTGGACACCGCGGCCCTCACCCCGGAGGAGACCGCCGACCTGATCCGCGCCCGCGCGCACGAGGAGGCGCTCCTCTGACGGAGCGGTACCGACGCCCCGGAGCCCGCCCGCGCGATGAATGGCGCCAGCCCCGCCCCGGGAATGGACGGGGCCTCCGGACCTTTTTCCGCGACAATCCGTTGACCGGGTTCCGCGCCTTTTCCGGGCACCGCGCAGCCGCCCCCCGGCGATCGCCGCGACCTTCGAGAACGCGAGCCGACACGGAGAAGTCTCAGGTCACGACCGCGATCCGGCTCCTGACAGCCTTCGTGAAACGGCGCCCCGAAGCGAACACGGCTCCCGCGTTCTCACATTTGCCGCCACGGCCGAACGTGTGTAGCGTTCCCCTGCCGAACCACAGGCGCCAAAAGACACAGAAATTCTTTGCGCATACCGCGAATACCCCTGTCGGAAATACCCCCTGCCATTCTTCCCCGGAGGTTCCGTGTTCCCTCGTGCCGCCCGCCTCAGCGGTGCCCGCGCCGACTCCCGCAGCGCCCTCGGACTGCCCGGAGGCGTGTCGCGACGCCGCATGCTCACCCTGACCGGCACCGCCGGGGCCGCCGCGGCCGCGGGCGCCCTGGGCGCGGCGCCCGTCTCCGCGGCCGAGCGCACCTGGCGGGTCACGGGTGAGGACGTGGCTCCCCTCGCGCACTTCGACGGCGTGATGAAGGACTACATGCAGGCGCGCGGGATCACCGCGGGCTCGCTGGCCGTGGCGCGGAACGGCAGGCTGTCCCTGGCCCGCGGGTACACGTGGGGCGACGACAGCGTCGCGACCACCGGCGTGACCGACGTCTTCCGGATCGCGAGCCTGAGCAAGCCCGTCGCCGGGACGGCGGCCATGCGCCTGGCCCAGGAGGGCGAACTCGACCTGGACGCGCCGCTGGCCGACCTGGTCGACCTCTCGCCCCTGGCCGGGGAGACGGCCGACCCGCGCTTGGGCGAGGTCACGGTGCGGCGGGCCCTGCAACACCTCGGCGGCTGGGACAGGGACCTCTCCTTCGACCCGCTGTGGAACACCATCGCGATCTCCCGCGAGATGGGCGTCGACCTGCCGCTGGGCAGGAGCGAGGTCATCGCCTACACGAGCGGGATGGAGCTCGACCACGCCCCCGGAACGCGGTACGCCTACAGCAACTACGGCTACCTGCTGGTCTCCGAGGCGATCGCCGCGGTCACGGGGAGGTCCTACGAGGACCACGTGGTCTCCGATGTCCTCGGCGCGGTGGACATCGCGCGCATGCGTGCCGGGCGTTCCCTGTCCGCGGACCAGGAGGGCGAGGTCGGGTACGACTCGAAGTACACGGTGACCTCCGCCCTGGACTCCTCGGGCGCGCAGGTCCCCTACCCCTACGGCGGGTTCAACCTGGAGATCCAGCTCGGCAACGGGGGCTGGGTCGCCTCCGCCGCGGACCTGGCGCGGTTCTGCACCATCTACGACACGCCCGAGGCCGCCGGGGTGCTCACCCCGGACTCGATCTCCACGGTGTTCGAGCAGCCCGAGACGGGCGGCGGCGCCACGCACTACGGCCTGGGCTGGTCGGTGCGTCCGACCGGCAGCGGCGAGAACACGTGGCACACCGGGAGCATGCCGGGCACCTACACGTTCCTGGCGCGCAGCAACGGCTACACCGTCGTGGCGCTCTTCAACCGGCGCGACGAGGGCGACGCGCTGAACTGGGGCGAGATCGACCCGAAGCTGTGGGACGCGGTGAACGAGGTGGGCACCTGGCCCACCGAGGACCTCACGCCGATCTACTTCTGAGGCCGGGCGGGTCCCCGGGGCGGATCGGCCGGGGGCCTCCCGACACCTCGTGCACGAATACTTTCAATTCCGGCATGAGGGATTTTTTGGATGGGGCCAGTATTTCATGCTGGCCCCTTTCTCATACCCGCTGATCTGGCACGACAGAACCGGAACGAACTTTTTCCGGCCGCTTCGCGGGAAACGCGCTCCGCCCGAACAGGCGTGCCCTAATCTGGCTGCGACCACACAACTGAACCCACACGATGACCCCGCAACGGTTGACTGCCGTTCGGGGCCGTGGCCAGCAACTTCAACCCCTTTACACACAAGGAATTGCCAGCATGCGCCAGTTTAGCG
>NZ_QPFC01000098.1:0-1161 GCF_003427465.1 Nocardiopsis sp. TNDT3
CCCGGAGACGGCGGCGCCCCGCGACGCCGTGCGTCGCGGGGCACCGGGAGCCGTGCGCCGGTCAGGGGCGGACGGCGGTGACGAACTCGGCGCGGTAGTAGTCGTTCAGGGTGACCGTGCCGATGGGGCGGCGCGAGGTGGAGGCGTGCACCATGACGTTGTCGCCCGCGTACAGGCCCACGTGCTCGGGGCCGCTGCCGCCGGGGTAGAAGAAGAGCAGGTCGCCGGGCTGCTTGTTCTCCCAGGAGACCCGCTGGCCCGCGTTGACCTGCTGGTAGGTGGTGCGGGGCAGGCTGACGCCGGCGGCGGCCCAGGCGGCCTGGACCAGCCCGGAGCAGTCGTAGCCGCCGGGGCCGGTGCCGCCCCAGACGTAGGGCTTGCCGACCTGGGCGTAGGCGAAGTTCAGCGCCGTGGCGGCGCTGCCGGTGGCGGGGCCGGTGTAGCTGCCGCCACCGCCGCCTCCACCTCCACCTCCGCCTCCGCTGCTCCCGCCGCCGGTCTGGCCGACGTTCTGGGTGGCCGCCGCCTGCTCCTCGGCGGTCAGCTCCGAGAGGAGCCCCTCCTGCTCCTCGATGGCCTCCTCGGCGGCCTCGGTGGCCTCCTCGGCCTCCTTGAGGGCCTCGGCGGCCTCCTCCTCGGTCGCGCTGGCCTCGGCCTCCAGGACCTCCAGGTTCTCCAGCTCGGTGACGTACTGCGCGAGGTTGCCGTCGTTCTGGGTCGACAGGTAGTCCAGGTCGGCCTGGTGGGCCAGGGCGTCCTCGGGGCCGGTGGAGCTGAGCAGGTGGTGGAAGGAGGTGAAGTCGACGCCGGTGTAGGTGGAGCTGGCGAGCCGGCGGGCGCCCAGGCCGAGTTCGGCGACCTTCTCCTCGGCGGCCTCGATCTCCTCCAGGATGCCCTCCAGCTCCTCCTGGGCGGCCTCGTGCGTCTCCTTGGCCTCGTTGTAGGCCGCGTTGAGCTCGATGTACTCCTCTTCGAGGGCCTCGATCTCCTCGCGGACCTCCTCGGCCGTCGGATCGGCGTGGGCCACCGCGGTGGGCAGCAGCAGGGCGGCTGCGGTCAGGGAGGAGAGGGCCGCGGTGCGGCGCCTGCGGACGCGACGGGATGCCAACACGTGTAGACCTTTCTCCCCTTGTCCCAATGCCGTGGGGAAGGGTCGGGGGA
>NZ_QPFC01000915.1:0-1682 GCF_003427465.1 Nocardiopsis sp. TNDT3
CCCCCGGCCGGGGGCGGGCTCCTCGCGTGTCCGGTGCCGGGGCCGCCGGTCCCGGGTGTCCGGATACCGGGGGCCGGGCGCCTACCTGCCCTTGGCGATCGGCTCCAGGACGTCGCGGCCCAGGTAGGGGCGCAGCGCCTCGGGGACCACCACGGAGCCGTCCTCGCGCTGGTGGTTCTCCAGGATGGCGACGATCCAGCGGGTGGTGGCCAGCGTGCCGTTCAGGGTGGCGGCGAAGCGGGGCTTGCCGTCCTCGTCCCGGAACCGCACGTTGAGGCGGCGGGCCTGGAACTCGGTGCAGTTGGAGGTGGAGGTCAGCTCCCGGTAGGTCTCCTGGGTGGGGACCCACGCCTCGCAGTCGTACTTGCGGGCGGCGCTGGTGCCCAGGTCGCCGCCGGCGATGTCCACCACGCGGTAGGGCAGCTCCAGCTTGTCCAGCATCTCCCGCTCCCAGGCGAGCAGCCTCTTGTGCTCCTCGTGCGCCTGGTCGGGGTGGGTGTAGACGAACATCTCCACCTTGTTGAACTGGTGGACGCGGATGATGCCGCGGGTGTCCTTGCCGTAGGAGCCCGCCTCGCGGCGGAAGCACGGCGACCAGCCGATGTAGCGGTTGGGCAGGGCGTCGGCGGGCAGGATCTCCCCCGAGTGGTACCCGGCCAGCGGCACCTCGGAGGTGCCCACGAGGTAGAGGTCGTCGGCGGGCAGGTGGTAGACCTCGTCGGCGTGCGCGCCGAGGAAACCGGTGCCCTCCATGGTCTCGGGCCGCACCAGCACCGGCGGGATCATCGGCGTGAAGCCCGCCTGGACGGCCTGGTTCATGGCCATGTTGAGCAGCGCCAGCTCCAGCTGGGCGCCCACGCCGGTGAGGAAGTAGAACCGGGCCCCGGAGACCTTGGCGCCCCGCTCCATGTCGATGGCGCCGAGCATCTCGCCCAGCTCCAGGTGGTCGCGCGGGGTGAAGTCGAACGAGCGCGGGGTGCCGACGGTCTCCAGAATCCTGAAGTCGTCCACGCCGCCCTCGGGCGCGCCCTCCTCCACGAGGTTGGGCACGCCGGACAGGAGGGCGTCCAGCTCGTCGGCGAGGCGGCCGGCCTCGGCCTCGGCCTCCTTGACCTCGGCGGCCAGCGCCTTGGCGCGGGTCAGGAGTTCCTCGCGCTCCTCCGGGGAGGCCTTGGAGACGGACCTGCCCACGCTCTTCTGCTCGGCGCGCAGGGTCTCGAACCGGGACAGCGCGGAACGGCGGTCGGCGTCGAGCCCGAGCAGGCGGTCGGCGACGGAGGGGTCCTCCCCCCGTGCCCGCTGCGAGGCGCGGAGTCGTTCGGGGTCTTCTCGAAGAGCGCGAAGGTCGATCACGTCTTGCAGGTTACCGTCCGGGCTCCATCCTCCCGACATCTTTTCCGCAACCGCGTCATGGATGCCCGGTGACCTCGTCATTCTTATGAAAGACCGAGGAGGGGGACGATCGTGAAGCCGTTGAACGAGATGACCGCGGAGGAGCTCGCGTGCGTGCTGGAGGTGTTGGGGGCGACGCGTCCTGAGGACTTCGCGCTGAGGCTGGCGCTGTGCCTGGAGCTGGACCGCGCGGACGCGGGGGAGGAGGTCCGCCGGGGCGCCCCGAGGGAGGCGGCCCGGGTCTGAGGAGCGCCGCTCCCGGGGACCCGGAGGCCGACAGGCCTGGGGAG
>NZ_QPFC01000916.1:0-5034 GCF_003427465.1 Nocardiopsis sp. TNDT3
CCGCCCGCGACCGATCCGGTGCGGTCGCGGCCCACCAGCGCCTCAACCGCCTGCGCCGCGCCGTGGCCGGTGCCGAGATCGACACCGACGTCACCGGCAGCGGCGGCACCGCGGAGGGGTCGGATGGAGCGCGACGCCCTTCATGACGGGATTTTTCGGGTTGCGGGCGGGTCATGGGACGCATGAGACTGCGCGTACCGCTTGTCGCGGCCCGCCCCACCCGAGAGGCCACCATGACGGACATCCCCATCGACACCGGCGTCGCGCACACCGCGCGGGTGCGGGACTACTGGCTCGGCGGCAGGGACAACTACCCGGTGGACCGCGAGATGGGCGACGCCGTCGCGGGGCTGGCGCCCCAGGTCGTCGAGGCCGTCCGGGGGGACCGGCTCTTCCTGCGCCGCGCGGTGGGCCACCTGGCCCGGGAGGAGGGCGTCCGCCAGTTCCTCGACCTCGGCGCCGGACTGCCCGCCGCCGGCAACACCCACGAGGTGGCGCGGGCGCACGCCCCGAACGCGCGCGTGGTCTACGTGGACGACGACCCCATGGTCCTGGCGCACGCGCGCGCCCTGCTGGTGGGCACCGACCAGAAGCGGGCCCGGTACGTGGGGGCGGACCTGCGCGACACCGACCGGGTGCTGGAGAGCGCCAGCGCGACCCTCGACCTGGACCGCCCGGTCGCGCTGTCCCTGCTGGGGACGATGGGCCACTTCGGCGACCTGGAGGAGGCCCTGGGCATCGTGCGCGCCTACACGGACGCGCTGGCGCCGGGCAGTTTCCTGGCCGTGTGCGACGGCGTCCTCGCCCACGTGGAGGCCGTCACCGACGAGCGCGCGCTGGCGGCGCTCCGGCGCTGGCGGGAGAGCGTCGCGCGGCCCTACCACACGCGCACGGTGGAGGACTTCACCCGCTTCTTCGACGGGTTGGCGCTGGTCGAACCCGGGGTCGTCTGCGTCACCCGGTGGCGGCCCGAGCCGGTCGAGGTCGGAAGGGCGCGCGACATCCCCGAGTACTGCGGCCTGGCCCGCAAGGGCTGAGGCGCGGCACCGGCGCCCGCCAGCGGCGTCTACGGGGTCTCGGCGCCGCTCCGTTCGGCGCGTACGCCTCCACCGCGTCCATGCGCCTCTTTCCGCCGCTGACTGTCCCCGCATGGGAGTCATGTCCCCGACCGCGGGCCCGGTTCGCCCTGGATCGAGCACGTTCGCGGGCGGCGGTGCCACCGCTTTCTTGCGACACCCCTTCGCGCACCGCACTGTCCGTAACCGGTAACGAACTTGACACGTATGGTGATGGCACGGGATGTTCGCGCAACCGGATGCAACCAGCCCGAGAGGAAAGCATCCATGGCACTGCGCTATTTCGGCAAGGACCCGGAATCAGACACGAAGGGCTCACCGACGGTCTTCGTCGATGAGGTCACAGCCGACCTGGTCATCCAGGGATGGAAGGCCAGCGAAGAAACCCTGACCGAGTGCCGGGAAGTCGGCACCGTCCCCGACCACGAAGCGGTCGTGCGTGTTCCCGCCCGTATGGTCACGATCCTGAGGGAGGCCTGCGATGACGCGGAACGCGCCCACCTTCGATGACCTGCTCGACTCCTGCCAGGAGTCCGCGATCCACCTGGAACTGCGCGACGTCTACGGTGTGGCCGACGAGGTCGCGGGCTTCGAGGAGTGGAAGCGCGTCGGGCACCGCGGCGACTGGAACGACCGCGAGTCCTGGTGGGCCCCCTTCTACCAGGCGGTCGCCGACGCCACGGCACGAGGCGTCACCGTGCGTCGGGCGCGGGTGGTCTCGATGCCGGTGACGGACTACATCCGTTTCGAGCACGCGGGCACCCAGGGAAACATCATCGCGGGAGAACACGTACGCTGGCTCCCACGCCGCCAGGCGACCGACATAGCGTTCCCCGGCAACGACTTCTGGCTCTTCGACGGACGCATCGTCCATGTCAACCACTTCACGGGAGACGGGCGGTGGCTTGAGCGGGAAGTCACCGAAGACCCGGAGTTGGCCAAGCTGTGCTCCTCGGCCTTCGAGGCCGTCTGGGAACGCGCCGTCCCCCACGCCGACTTCCGCGTCTGACCCCTAGAACACCGGATACCAGTTCGTGCGCTCCTCTTCCAAGTCCAGTGCCCGAGCGGCCCGCGAGGCCGTCGCCTCACGGTTGAGAGAAATCCGCCTGGACGCCGGGCTGACGGGGGCCGAACTGGCTTCCCGGACTGGTTGGCACAAGTCGAAGTCCTCGCGCATCGAGAACGCGAAGACACCGCCCTCCGACGCCGACGTCAGGGCCTGGTGCAGGGCCTGTGGAGCGGACGAGCAGGCGGAGGACCTGGTCTCCGCATCACGGAACGCCGAGTCGCTGTACGTGGAGTGGAGGCGCAAGCAGCGCGCCGGGCTCCGGCACCTCCAGGAGTCCTATGTTCCGCTGTACGAGCAGACCGGGCTCTTTCGGATCTACACCCCCAACGTGATCCCCGGATTCCTCCAGACCCCCGGTTACACCACCGCGCTCTTCACCGCCATCACCGATCTCGACGGTGACGACGAGGACATCGACGCGGCAGTGGACGCCCGGATGGACCGCTCACGCATCCTCAGGCGGGGTGGTCACCGGTTCTCGATGCTGCTCGAGGAGTCCGTTCTGCGGTATCGCATGGGAACTCCCGAAGTGATGGCCGGACAGCTCGGACATGTGCTGTCCGTCATGTCCCTGCCCAATGTCTCCGTGGGAGTCATCCCCTTCTCCACACGGCGTCTCGTGCTGCCGCTCGAAGCGTTCACCGTCTACGACGACAGCCTCGTCCGGGTCGAACTCACCACCGCGGAACTCACCATCGAGGCCCCGGCCGAGGTGGCGACGTACACGAGGGCGTTCGGCCGCCTCCAGAGGCTCGCCGTCTACGGACACAAGGCCCGAGCGCTGCTCACCTCGGCGATCGGTGCGCTCGACTAGTTTCCGTGCAACTTCGTGCAACCTGCTGGGTTCCCGTAGGGCACTCTCTGTAGCGTTCGATCAGTCCCCGACGCAGATCGGACACTCCCGTGCAGAGTCCTCCCCCACCCGGCGAACCCCCGGTCGATCACGCCGAAGCCGCGCTCCTCGCCCTGCGCAGGTACTACGGCGACCGCTACGCCATCCACCACAACGGCGACCTGTGGGTGGCCACCGACAGGTCGCCCTCCGGCCTGACGGCTCCCACCGTCATCGAGCCGACGCTGGAGGCGTTCGTGGCCGCGCTGGAAGCTCCGGGACAGCGCTTCGGAAGACCGTTCCCGCCCGGCCCCCCGTGCTCCTCGCCCTTCCCCGAAAGAGGCTGAGAATGGCGGACCGCTCCCCTTGCAACGGAACGGGCAGGGTCATCGCCGGAGGCGACGGCAGCGGCCCCTGGTCCGACGAGGAGGTCATCGACTGCCCGCCGTGCAACGGGACCGGTGGCGCCGCCGGATACGCGGAGGATGCGCCCTACGACGCGGTCATCGCCACCTGGGCCGTGGTCGAGGTCCCCCGCGCGTGGACCGGGCAGCCCCGGTCCGGAGGCGTGGTCGTCACGCCCCGGGCTCCGACGGCCGGCCTTCCCGGGGGCGCCATGGCCCGGCTCGTGGTGTCGGAGGAGGGTTGCGCGCAGGGGCGCTTCGCGGGCGACGCCGGCTTCATGACGTCGCGCTACCAGCGCGCCCGGTACGGCGCTCCGCACGACCCGCACGGCACGGCCGAGCGCGCGTGGAACCGCGGCGGGGACGCGCGCGAGGTGGTCACGGGCGGGGCCGGTCCGCAGTTGGCGCTCATGGTGCCCGGGATCCGGATCGGCATGAGCGCGGTGCGGTGCGAAGCCGAACCGCGCGTGTGGCTCTCGGCGCTGGACTCCCCGTCGTGGGCGCGGCCGTACGCGGACGGCCGGGTGGGAACAGGGCGGCCCGCGGCCGGCGGGTGAGGAGGTCATCGCGGCGCACGACCACTGGACGGCGCGGGGCTGCCCGGATCTGACGGAGTACGGACTCACCGTGACGGCTTCGGGTGAGCACACGGCCCGGCTCGGCGATCCCTCCGGGCCGCGCTGGCCGCACCGCTCCGCCACGGAGCCCGCTTCGGCATGACCCGGAACGCGTGGGACCGGTGCTCGCGGAGAGCACCAGTCCCGCCTGTCCTCTGGAGCCGCTGAAGCCGCACGAGTTCGGCGCGGTTCCGCGCGTACGCCTCCACCGCGTCCATGTGCCTCTTTCCGCCGCTGCCTGCCCCGCCTGGGTGGTGTCTTCCCGGCCACAGGACCGTTTCGTCCTGGATCGAGCACGTTCACGGGCGGCGACGCCACCCCTTTGTCCCGGCACCTGTTCGCACACCGTACTGTCCGTAACCGGTCGCGGACCTGACACGTGCCGGGGAAGGCGGTACCGGTTCCCGTGCGGGTCCCGGATCGCGGAGGAGGCGCAGGAACGGGCCCCGTCGGCTTCGGAGCCGGTGAGCGCGGTCCGGACGGCGGCCCGGAAAGCGTCGTAGGCCGCACCTAGAGTCGTCCTCGACCGCACGGCACACGATGCACTGTCTTCCCTGGGGTTTCAGCGGTGATCACACGGGCACCTTGCAGAGACATCGGGTCGTCGGTGCGGAGGGCGCAGCGGCCGGAGTGAGCGATCAACGGCCACGGCCGTCCGGGGAAAAGGGGAGCGGGGGAACATGACGCTGGCGATTTTCGTAGCGGTTGCGGTCACGGTAGCGGTGGTCGTGGACACCCTGGTCCCGATGGGGTCCAGAAGCGGACTGGGGGTCCGCAGGGGTGCGGCGCGCAGGGCACTCACGGCCCTGCGGCGGAGCCCCCAGCCCTCCCCCGCGCCCGTGCGGGCCGTGAACGTGACGGAGACCCCCGCCAGCCGGGCACCGGAGCCGAGGCGGGAGACCGAACCGGCCGGGCGGGGCCTCACGGTCACGCCGACTCGCGGGCGCCGCGCCTGGAACGGCAGCCCCGCGCGAACGGGCCGACCGCGCCGCGCCGCCGCGAAGGCCTCCCTCACCTGACAGCTGACCGGACGGGG
>NZ_QPFC01000917.1:0-2136 GCF_003427465.1 Nocardiopsis sp. TNDT3
GGGCGGGGGCGGCGGTCCGGCGAGGAGCCGCCCGGGACCTGCCGGGCCCGCTGCCGGGGACCGCCCTCTCCCTGTCCGCGCAGGCCCGGGGAAGGGCTCGTCTAGGCTGGGGACATGGCGGAGTTCCGGATCAGCAGCGATGACGAGCGGGTCGACCTGCGCAGGATGGCGGTGGCCCTGGCCGAGTCCCAGGGGTGGGCGCGCGAGGAGGTCAGCGTCTGGGACAACCGCCGCGGCGAGGTGATCGTGACGGTGGACGACTCCCTGCTGCGCAAACCGGAGGCCGACCCCCTGCACCGCACCCGGCACACCCCCCGCGACGTGCACGACGCCTGCGAGACTCTGCGGCGTGAGGAGGCGTCCCTGCGCCGCGTGGACTTTCGCGTGCTGCGCGACGAGACCGCGCGCTTCTTCTCGGCCGGGTGGACCGTCGCCGACGCCCTGCACGCGCTGGGGCACCGTCCCGACGGCGTGCCCTGGCCGAGCGGCCCCGACTACCAGGGCACCGACTGGCTGCACGCCCGCCTGAAGGCGTGGCGCACCCCCGACGGCGACATCCGGCCCTCCAGGTCGCAGGAGGAGGCCCAGCTTCGGGTGATCAGCAGGGCGGGCCTGCCCATGGACATCGGCCTGCCCGAGGACGCCGAGGTCGCGCAGCGGCCCGTGGCCAGTCCGGCGGTCGCGCGGTCGGCGGCCGACGACGCGCGCAGGCTCATGCGCCAGAACGCGCGGACCACCACCGACTCCCTGGCCCACCGCGACCGCACCTCGGCCAGGATCACGCGGGGGGACCGTCGCTAGGACGGCGGGGAAGGCGCCCGTCGGCGGCGGATCTTCGCTCCTCCACCAGGGCGACCACGCCGTCGGCGGCCTCACCCAGGAGGAGTTCGGCCGGTCCCCTGCCCGCCGTCAGCCGCCACAGGGTGGCGAAGACCAGCGCCCCCAGGACGAAGCCCTCCAGCAGCCACGGCTGGTGCCAGCCGATCCCGCCGGAGGCGGCGATGACCACCGCCAGGGCCAGGATGTGTCCGGTGTAGACGGTCAGCGGCATCCGGCCGACCGAGGTCAGCGGGTACATGAGGACCCGGAAGCGGTCGCACAGGAACATGCACACCACCAGCACCACGAGCCCCTGACCGACCGCCTCGGCGATCTCGAAGGTGGTGCCGGTGTGGGGCGTGCCGACCGCCAGCCACCACCAGGAGTCGGTGGGCACCTGGCCCGAGAGCGACTGCGTCTCCTCCACCACCGCGGCGCGCACCAGGGCCGCCGTCGCCTCGTCGGCCACCTCCCCGGAGGGCAGGCCGGTCAGGGCGGGGCCGCTGGCCCGCACCAGGCGGTCCATGCCGCCCATCGGGCCGAGCAGGACCCAGGAGCCGAGGTGGCCGAGCAGGAGCAGGGCCGCGCCGGAGGCCAGCAGGCGCAGCCGCACCGCGGTGGCGGCCAGGTCCAGCCGCCCCAGCGCCATCCCCGCGGTCACGAAGGCCATGAAGGTGATCGCCGGGTAGTAGCCGGTCAGGAGGAACTCGCTGAGCGAGGCCAGCGAGGACGTGCGCGGCGAGGGCGGGAAGACGTTGTCGCGCAGCAGGAACGAGAGCGGCGGGCCGAGCACGGCCAGGGCGCCCGCCACCGTCCACAGCGCACCCGAGCGCAGTTTGAGCAGGGGCAGGGCCAGCACGAAGAAGCCCGCGTAGTAGGTCAGGATGATGGCGACCGGGACCCCCATGAGGTCCAGCACCAGGCCCAGCACGCCGATGAGCGCCGCGCGGGTGAGGATGCGCACGACGGCCCCGCGCAGGCGGTCGCCGCCGACCGGGTCGGTGCGCCCGGTCATCATGGCCAGGGAGGTCCCCGCCAGGAGGGCGAAGAGCGCCGAGGAGTTGCCGCGCACGACGCCGTGCACGTCCCAGGCGTAGCCCTCGGGCGACAGCAGCCCCATGGACTCCACCCCGAGGTGCACGACGAACATCCCGAACACCGCGAGGGCGCGTGCGGCGTCGATGCCGTCGATCCGGTCCCGGCCCGAGGACGGGCCCGCGGGGGCGGCGGAGGTCTCGCCGGACTGGTTCTGTGTCACGCCCGTCAGGCTATGCCGTCGCCCGCGCGGGCCCGTCCTCGGGCCGGGACCGGATCGAC
>NZ_QPFC01000918.1:0-1927 GCF_003427465.1 Nocardiopsis sp. TNDT3
GGGGGGGGCCCCGGGCCGGGCGGCGTCAGTGTCACGCGGGCGGCCAGTTGAGCAGGACGAACCCGGCCTGGAAGGGGTCGGAGCAGACCATGCGGCGTCCCACGCCCGAGATGTTCTCCGGCTCGGAGTGCACATGTCCGCCCGCGGCCACGACCCTCTCCGCGACGGCTTCGCAGTCGGCCACAGCGAACACCGGGTGCCAGTCCTCCTCCCCGCCGAACCGGCCCCTGTCCCCGGGACCCGCCTGCAGGATGCCCCCGTGGGTGCGCTCGTCACCGGTGCCCGCGGGGCGCAGGACCGTGTACCCGCCGACCTCCTCCCCTCCGAGGGACGGGTCGAACGGGCTGAGGTCCCACTTGAAGACCCCGGTGTAGAACTCGGCCGCGCCACGCGCGTCGGTGGTCCGCAGCTCCACCCAGCAGAGGCTGTTGACCCGCCCCACCAGACCGAGGTACATCTCCCCCCGCCAGACGCCGAAGGAGGCGCCCTGGGGGTCGCGGAACAGCGCCTGACGGCCCAGGTCGAAGATGTCGAACGGCTCCACCAGGAGGGTGCCGCCCAGCCGCTCCACCCGTGTGATGGTGTCCTCGATGTCGGAGTCGGCGAAGTACACGGTCCAGGAGGGGTGGTCGCTCTCCCCCATGACCGGGCTGACCCCCGCCGCGGCGAGCCCCTCAGCGCACAGGAACTTGTAGCCCTCCAGCTGCCGGATGTGCGTCTCGGCGCTCCAGCCGAACACGTGCCCGTAGAAGGCTGTCGAGGCCTCGACGTCGGGTGAGGACACCTCGACCCAGCAGGGCGACCCGGGTGTGAAATCCGTACTGATCATCGCTGTCCCTCTCCGTGACGGCACACCACCCTTCGGTTCCTTCCCTGGTGAGGGAGGTTCCGGGGATCGGAGGGGCAAAGACTCACACAACTCGCCGTTGCCGAGCCCGTCCGCGGGCGGGACGCGGCGCTCCCGCCGAGGGGTACGGGGACGTCCGGGCCCGGCGGCTCCGCGCGCGCCGACCCGCCTCCGGCCACGGCACGGACGCGCTCAGTGCCTGAAGTGCACGAACAGGCGCCCGAAGTTCTTGGAGTCCTTCTCGACCCGGTGGTAGCGGGCCTTGACGTCCTTGCGGTCGAGGAAGCGCAGCACCCGCTTCTTGAGCTGCCCGGACCCCTTGCCGGGGATGATCTCGATGCTCTTGGCGCCCGTGCGCTCGGCCTCGTCCATGATGTCGTTGAGGGCCCGGTCGATGTCCCGTCCCTTGTTGAAGATGTCGTGCAGGTCGAGTTTGAGCCGCACCGTGCCTCCTCCACGTCCGGTAGCCGGATCATACGCGTCGCGGGACCGCGCGCCGGGGCCGCGGCGCGGCCTCCTCCTCCGGTGCTCGCGGCGTCCCGCGTCACGCCCCGAGGCGCAGGGTGAAGACCACCCGGTCCACGCCCGGCCCCTCGTAGTCGGCGTGCGGTCCGGTGACGGTGAAGCCGTGGGCGCGGTGGAAGGCGATCGAGCGCTCGTTGGCGGGGGAGGTGACCGCGCGCACGACCGTGCACCCGCGCTCCCGCGCCCCGTCCGTGAAGCGCCGGTACAGCCCGTTCGCGAGCCCCGTCCTGCGGTGTCCCGGGGCCACCCCGGCGAAGTGCACGTACGCCTCCTCGGGCACGGACGGCGAGGGGAAGCCGATCAGGAAGCCCGCCAGCTCCCCCTCCGCCTCGGCGATGAGGCTGGTGGTGTGGAAGTGGTCGAGGAAGAGCCGGGGGAGGATGTGCGCCACGGGGCGCCCCCACCAGTCGTCGCAGACCGCCAGGATGCGCGGGTGGTCGGAGGGGAGGGCGGTCCGGACACGGACGTCGGTCACGCGGGGGCTCCTGCTCGTCGTCGGAGGGGTGTTCCGGGTCCGGCAATACCCGCCGACGGGTCCGCGAACCGCCTTCGCGG
>NZ_QPFC01000919.1:0-11162 GCF_003427465.1 Nocardiopsis sp. TNDT3
GGAGGGGCGCCGGGGGAGGGGTCGTTGCCCACCTCCACCAGCAGGCCGTCGCCCGGGGCTCCCCGGACCAGTACGCGCGTGGTGGCGCCCGGGGCGTGCTTGCGCACGTTCGTCAGCCCCTCCTGGACGATCCGGTAGGCGGTGCGCCCGGTGCGCTCGGGGACCGTCCCGGCGCACTCCTGCACGAACTCCACCCGGGTCCCGGCCTCGTCGGCCTCCTCCACCAGCTGCCGCAGGTCGGCCATGGTCGGCTGCGGCAGCTCCCCGACGGGCGCGCGCAGCACGCCGATCACCTCCCGCAGGTCCTGGAGGGCCTGGTGGGCGCTCTCGCGGATCACCTTCGCCGACCGGGCCACCTCCTCGGCGGGGGCGTCGGGCCGGTACTCCAGGGCGCCCGCGTGCACGCTCAGCAGCGACAGCCGGTGCCCGAGCACGTCGTGGATCTCGCGGGCCATGGCCTCGCGGACCTGGTGCTGGGCGTGCTCGGCGCGCAGCTGCGCCTCCGTCTCGGCGTGCAGGGCCCGGTCTCGCAGCGACTCCACCAGCTCGCGCCGGTGCTGGACGGTGAGCCCCCAGCCGGTCACGGCGCCCTGGAGGGCGGCCCCCAGCAGGAGGATCACCAGGAACGGGGCGTGCGGGTCGGGCCACAGCGCGGCGTGCACGAGCGAGGCGCCCACGCTCAGCCCGTACACCGCCAGGCTGGTGCGGGGCGGGCGGCGCACGGCCAGGGAGAACAGGGCGATGAGCATCGCGCCCGAGGCCAGACCGGAGACGGCGGAGTACAGGACGAGCACGACGGCGATCTGGACCGGCCAGCGCCGCCGCCACCACAGCGCCAGGCAGGCCAGCAGGGAGAGGGCCGCGTCGGCGGCCTTGAGCCACACGGGCAGGACCGGTTCCCGGACGGGCAGGTGGGGGAACTCGGCGGCGTTCATCAGTACGGAGAGGAGGGCGATCAGGAAGATGGAGGAGTCCACGATCCAGTCGCGCGCGCCGCACCGCCCGGCCATAGCGTTCATCGCCGTGCAGTCTACGTTCGGGACCGTTCCCGGAGGGCGGGAGCGGGCGGGGCGCGGGACGAGCGCCCTCGGCCGTTCGGCCGACGCGCGCCCGGTCGGGGCTGGACGGTCGGCCGATGCGCCGCGCGCGCCCTGGCTCTAGCGTCGGGGGTATGCGCAAGGTCATCCAGGGCGTCGGCGTCCTGCTCGTCCTCGTCGGTGTCAGCGGCGCCGTCGACCACCTCTGGTACCAGCCGTTCCTGGGTGTGGTCCTCAACTCGTTCAACCGCTTCGTCGTGCCCCGCGTGGCGGCCTTCGAGGGCCACGAGGTGCTCGCCAACCTGGCCGTGGCCGCCGTCGGCGCCGTCCTGGCCCTGGGGATGGAGGCGCGGCGGCCGCGGAGCCGGGCCTGAGGACGGGACCGGTCCGCGCGGGTCCGCGCCGGGCCCGACGCGGCGAGGACGGTTCGCGTCCGGTCCGCGCGTCGGTACCTTGTAGACGATGAGCACTCTGGTCACCGGAGCCACCGGAATGGTGGGCCGCCGCGTCCTCACCCAGCTGAGGAGTCGCGGCCTGCCCGCGACGGGCGCGTCCCGCACCTCGAAGACCCGTCTGGACTGGACCGACACCTCCAACTGGGACGAGATCCTCGACGGCGTCAAGAACGTCCTCGTGGTGACACCGGTCGGGAGCGCGCTGGGCGACCGGGTCGCCGGGTTCCTGGAGAGGGCCGCCGCGGCCGGGGCCGTCAACGCCGTGGTCCTGACCGCCATGGGCAGCGAGTACGCGCCGTCGGACTCCGACCAGCGCGTCGCCGAGCTGCGGGCCAGGGACCTGTTCGGCCGGTGGACCGTGCTGCGGTCCAACTGGCTCTTCCAGGACTTCACCGAGGGGATGTTCGCCGGTCTGGCGCGCTCGCGCAACGGCCGCCTCGAACTGCCGGTCAAGAAGAGGACCGAGGTCAGCTTCGTGGACGCCCGCGACGTGGCCGACGCCGCCGTCGCGGCCCTGCTGGACGACCACAGCGGCAGGGAGTACACGCTCACGGGACCGCAGCCGCTCACCTTCCGCGAGGTGGTCAAGCAGACCCGGGGCACCGAGAGCCCGGTGTGGCGGTTCAAGGCCGTCGACGAGGCGGGCTTCTACTTCCGCGCCGCGGACCGGGGGTGGAACGACCGCTTCATCGACACCCTCAACGAGCGCTTCGCCGCCGCGGTCCGGGGCAGGGCGGCCGAGGTCACCGAGGACGTGCGCGCGGCGCTCGGCCGCGACCCCATCCCGCTGGGCCGCTTCGTCCGCGAGGCCACGCTCTGACCTCCCGCTCCTGAGAGCCGGGCCCCACGCGGCCCCGGCCGCGCGCCGGGCGACCGGCGCGCGGTGGGACGGGGCCCGCGCGCTCCCGGCGGAGCACGGCCGGAACAGCCCGCTTCCGGCGGGCTCGCGCGAGGGCACGGCGCACCGCACGGAAAGACCCCGCCCCACGGCCCGCGTCTCCGCGGAGACCGGCCGTGAGCAGGGTCTTCCCGTGTTCCCGGGCCTCTACTTGAGCAGCTGGCGGGCCATCACCATGCGCTGGATCTGGTTGGTGCCCTCGTAGATCTGGGTGATCTTGGCGTCGCGCATCATGCGCTCCAGGGGGAAGTCCTTCACGTAGCCCGCGCCGCCCAGGAGCTGCACGGCGTCGGTGGTGATCTCCATGGCGGCGTCGGAGGCGAAGCACTTGGCGGCGGCGCCGTAGAACGGCAGGTCGTCGTCGCCGCGCTCGGACTTGGCGGCGGCCACGTAGACCATCTGCCGCGCGGTCTCCAGCTTCATCGCCATGTCGGCGAGCATGAACTGCACGCCCTGGAAGTCGGCGATGTGCCTGCCGAACTGCTTGCGCTCCTTGACGTAGGCCACCGCCTGGTCCAGCGCGCCCTGCGCGATGCCGACGGCCTGCGCGCCGATGGTGACGCGGGTGTGGTCCAGGGTGCGCAGCGCGATCTTGAGGCCCTCGCCCGGGGCGCCGACGATGCGGTCGCCGGGGACGCGCACGTTGTCGAAGAACAGCTCGCGGGTGGGGGAGCCCTTGATGCCGAGCTTGCGCTCGGGCTCGCCCAGCGTGAAGCCCTCGTCGTCGGCGTGCAGCACGAAGGCGGAGACGTTGCGGCCGCGCGCGCCCTCGGGGTCGGTCACCGCCAGCACCGTGTAGTACTTGCTGACCCCGGCGTTGGTGATCCAGGACTTCTGGCCGTTGAGGATCCAGCCGTCGCCGTCGGCGACGGCCTGGGTGCGCATGCTCGCGGTGTCGGAACCGGCCTCGCGCTCGGACAGGCCGTAGGAGAACATCGCCTCGCCGCTGGCCACCTCGGGCAGGTAGCGCCGCTTGACCTCCTCGGAGGCGCCCAGGATCAGCGGCATGGTGCCGAGCTTGTTGACGGCGGGGATCAGGGAGGAGGAGGCGCACACGCGGGCGACCTCCTCGATGACGATGCAGGTGGCCAGGGCGTCGGCGCCCACACCGTCGTACTCCTCGGCGATGTGCGGGGCGTGGAAGTCCGTGGCCACCAGCGCGTCGAGGGCGTCCTGGGGGAAGGCGCTCCTCTCGTCCACCTCCGCCGCGTGCGGGGCGATCTTGTCCTCGGCGACGGAGCGTACGGCCTCGCGCAGCTCCTCGTGCTCCTCGGTGGTCCTGAACAGGTCGAAGTCGCTCATCTGCATTCCTCCCCTGGCGGCGGTCCCGGGAGATGGCACCGCGTGCCATTCGTTGGCATCCAGTGCCAGGATAGGGGGTGGAAGGGATGAAGTACACAGATGGGGGCGCACAGCCCTCCCAGACACCGGACGAAGGGGGTGCGGCCCATGGAGAACTCGGGAGGCCGGGGCGGTCAGGCGCGCGGGGACACCCGCGCTGTGGTGCTGGCCGCGGTGCGGCTGTTCACCGGGGACGGCTTCGAGGCCACGACGATGGACCAGATCGCCGCGGCCACGGGCGTGAGCCGACGCAGCCTGTTCCGCCGCTTCGGCTCGAAGGAGGACATCCTCTTCGCCGAGCACGACGAGTTGTTCGCCACGGTCGAGGGCTTCCTGGAGGCCTCCCCGGACGACCCGCTGACGTCGGTCCTCTCCGCCACCCGGCTGGTGCTCCAGGGGTACCTGGGCGATCCGGAGATCACCGTGCCCCGCTACCGCCTGGTCCGCGCCCACGCCCGCCTGCGCGACCGGGAGGTGGCGATGACCGCCCGCTACCAGGCCGCCTTCAGCCGCTACCTGGCGCGGCGCGGGGGAGGCGCTGACCGCTCGCTGGCCGCCGGGGTGGTGGCGGCGTCGCTCATCGCGGCGCACAACCACGTCCTGCGCGGGTGGCTGCGCGGCCCGGAACAGGACGTCCGAGAGGTGTGGGCGCGCTTCGACGAGGCCATGGAGTTCGTCCGCCGGGCCGCCGAGCCGATGCTGCGCACCGCGCCGGAGCCTCGGCGCGACCGGGTGCTCGTGGCGGTCTACCCCGGTGGCACCGGCCGTGAGGAGCTGCTCCGCCGTGTCGCCGAGGCCGTCCGGGAGTCCGAGGGGCCCGAGGGACCGGAGAGGGTGGAAGGGGCCGAGGGACCCGCGAAGGCGTAGGGAGTCCAAGGGGCCGGGCCCGCGCGGTCGGGGCGGCGCTCCGACGAGCGTAGGCTGGTGGGCCGGGAAACGGGTAGTCACACGAGGCGGATCGGACAGCGGAAATGAGCGTGGACACGGCGGGCGCCACCAAGCAGGAGTCTGAGGTCGTACGCGAGGCCTCCCGGCGGCGGACGTTCGCGGTGATCTCCCACCCCGACGCCGGAAAGTCCACCCTGACCGAGGCCCTGGCGCTGCACGCCGCCGCGATCTCCTCGGCGGGCGCCGTGCACGGCAAGGGCGACCGCAAGGGCGTGACCTCGGACTGGATGGAGATGGAGCAGGACCGCGGCATCTCCATCACCTCCGCCGCGCTGCGCATCGACTACGACGACCGGGTACTCAACCTGGTGGACACCCCCGGCCACGCCGACTTCTCCGAGGACACCTACCGGGTGCTGTCCGCGGTGGACTGCGCGATCATGCTGCTGGACTCGGCCAAGGGCCTGGAGCCGCAGACGCTCAAGCTCTTCGACGTGTGCCGGGCCCGGAAGATGCCGGTCATCACCTTCGTCAACAAGTGGGACCGCCCCGGCCGCGAGCCCCTGGAGCTGCTGGACGAGATCGAGCAGCGCATCGGGCTGCGCCCCACCCCGATGAACTGGCCGGTGGGCATCGCCGGGGACTTCCGCGGCCTCATCGACCGCCGCGAGGGCGTCTACACCAAGATGTCGCGCACCCCGGGAGGGGCCCACAAGGCCATCGAGGAGGTGCTGGAGCCCGAGCGCGCCGCCGAGGTGGAGGCCGACGCCTGGGTCCAGGCCCAGGAGGAGATCGAGCTGCTGGAGGCGCTGGGCGCCGACTTCGACGCCGAGTCCTTCCTGGCGGGGGAGTCCTCCCCGGTGCTCTTCGGCGCCGCGCTGCCCAACTTCGGGGTCGGTCAGCTGCTGGAGGCCGTGGTGGGCCTGGCCCCGGCCCCCGGGCCCAAGGAGGACGACCGCGAGCGCCCGCGCGCCGTGGCCGACCCGTTCTCGGGCCAGGTGTTCAAGATGCAGGCCAACATGGACAAGAACCACCGGGACCGGATGGCCTTCGTGCGCATCAGCTCGGGCCGCTTCGACCGCGGCATGGTGCTCACCCACGCGCCCACGGGGCGTCCGTTCGCCACCAAGTACACCCAGGCGGTGTTCGGATCCGACCGCACCACCATCGAGACGGCCTACCCCGGAGACGTGATCGCGCTGGTCAACGCCCAGGCGCTGGCCGTGGGCGACACCCTCTACGACGGCCCCAAGGTGTCCTACCCGCCGATCCCGAGCTTCGCCCCCGAGCACTTCGTGGTGGCGCGGGCCAAGGACGCGAGCAAGTACAAGCAGTTCCAGCGCGGCATCGCCCAGATGGACGCCGAGGGCGTGGTGCAGGTGCTGTCCTCGGACGTGCGCGGTGAGCAGGCGCCGGTGCTCGCGGCGGTGGGCCCCCTCCAGTTCGACGTGGTCAAGCACCGCATGGAGCACGAGTTCCGGGCCCCGATCGAGGCCTCGCCGCTGGACTACTCCGTGGCGCGGCGCACCGACGCCGAGTCGGCTCCCGCCCTGCACGCCCTGTCGGGCGCGGAGGTGCTGCGGCGACGGGGCGACGGCGAGCTTCTGGTGCTGGTGCACAACAAGTGGCGTCTGAGGGTGATCGAGCGCGACCACCCGACGCTGTTCATGGAGCCGTTGCTGGCCGGAGGCGTCGACGAGGCCGAGTGAGGCCCCGGGCGGCGAGACCCCCCGGCCGCGCCGCGGCCCGGACCGGTTCCTTCGGTCCGGGCCGCCGCCCTTTACGGCAAAGCGCGCCCGGGCCGTTTACCCCGGGTGAATATCGGTTACCCGCTGTCGTTGCCGGGGTCCGGATCCCGGGGAAATTGGGCGCTTCGCGGAACGCCTCCCGGAGGGCGTCCCGGCGGTGCGGAGGAGCTGTGCGCCCGCCGGGTGTGAACTCCCGTGGCGCACGCACAGTCCGTTGCCACGACGGGCCCGCTTCGCCGCGGTCGGCGGGGTCGCCGTGATCCCCGGGGCCCAGGCAGAGGCCAAGATCACCAGCGCGCGGGCACCCCGCCTCAGGCCCCGTGAACAGCGCGAAGGTACCCTGAGGGAAGGCCACTAGGGCGTGTTCGGACACCCGGCCGCACCGAGCTTCGTCCGGCTCTGTCCACTTCTGTGAAGGACAGGCCGAAGGGGGAGGGTTCGGGCGGATGTCGGACCGCCCAGGGGACCGGTACAAGGAGGCAGCGGGGCGCCGGGAGGACCTCCCGGTTCCGTCTGCGACGTCTCAGGGCGATCACGAAGTAATCGACGGCTGGCAAAGTTTGTAAATCTTCACCTGGCGGTAATTCAGTGCGCGTGTGGGTATGTGTTGCATGTCACCTGTTCGTGAATCGGTGAAACTTATATGCTTTTGCTTAACTGTCGTTTAACAAAACAGAACAATAACGAGTGAAGCAGGAACGTGGCGGCGGACCGCCCCGCGTATGACGCACCTCACGTATCCCCCGCCTGGAAAGGTTGACCTCGGGCATGAGCGAAGACGACAAAGAGCGCACGGTGGAGCTCCACTACGAGGGCGGCGTGCTGAAGCTGCCGGTGTTCACCGGTACCGAGGGTGAGCGCACCATCGAGCTGAAGACCCTGCTGGGGTCGACGGGGATGACGACCCTGGACCCGGGGTTCGGCAACACCGCTTCGTGTAGCTCGGAGATCACCTACATCGACGGGGCCTCCGGGATCCTGCGCTATCGCGGGTACCCGATCGAGGACCTCGCCGTGGGCGCGACCTTCATCGAGGTCGCCTACCTGGTGATCTACGGCGAGCTGCCCGACGCGGACCAGCTCAAGGAGTTCGCCGACAAGCTGCGCGACAACGCCGACATCCCGGCCGACATGGGCGCGCTCATCGACGCGATGCCCCGCAACGGCCACCCCATGTCCCTCATGGCCAGCGCCGTGAACACCCTCGCCGCCTACTACGACGACAGCGTCGACCCCGGCGACGAGGACCAGGTGGAGCTCGCCACGATCCGGCTGTTGGCCAAGCTGCCGACGATCGCGGCCCGCATCTACCGCAACTCGATCGGCGAGAAGCCGATCGGCCCGGACAGCTCGCTCGACTACGTCGACAACTTCATCCGGATGACCTTCGGCGACGTCCACGCCGACAGCGAGCTGGGCGACCTGTTCAACCAGGCCGTCGGTATGCTGCTGGTGCTGCACGCCGACCACGAGCTCAACTGCTCCACCGCCACCGTACGCGTCGTCGGCTCCTCGAAGGCCGACATCTACGCCAGCGTGGCCTCGGGCATCAACGCCCTCTCCGGCCCGTCCCACGGCGGCGCCAACCAGGCCGTCCTGGAGATGCTGGAGGAGATCCGCGACTCGGGCATCTCCATCGAGGACTTCCTGGAGAAGGTCAAGGCCCGCGAGATGCGCCTCATGGGCTTCGGGCACCGGGTCTACAAGAACTTCGACCCGCGCAGCAAGGAGATCAAGGTTCTGGCCAGCCAGATCCTCGACCGCGACGAGAACCCGGACGAGCTGTTCGCGCTCGCCCTCAAGCTCGAGGCCGCCGCGCTCGCCGACTCCTACTTCACCGAGCGCAAGCTCTACCCGAACGTCGACTTCTACACCGGCGTCATCTACCGCACCATGGGCTTCCCGACCAACATGTTCACCGTGTTGTTCGCCATCGGCCGCCTGCCCGGCTGGATCGCCCACTACCGCGAGCAGCTGCGCGACCCGGCCTTCCGGATCGCGCGCCCGCGCCAGCACTACGTCGGCTCCGCCGAGCGCCGGCTCCCCGGCCAGGGGTAAGCAGGCACACCCCCGGAGCACACAGGAGCGCCCGCCCGCGTCAGACGGGGCGGGCGCTCCCGTGCGTTCTCCACAGCCGTGTCCGCGCTGTTCGGCCCTCCGCACGCCCGGGTATGACCGCTACGGGCTGCCTTTTCCCGCATTTTGCGGATCGCTGTCGTCCGTGTGCGACATCGGGGGAAGGGGCAGGGTGCGGTTACCGGACGGGGCCGTGTGCGGGAGGGGGCGACGATGGTCAGGTACGCGTGGGCCGGTGACCTGCTCGGTGAGCTGAGCCGGAACTGGTGGCTGGTGGTCCTACGGGGGGTCGCCGCGGTCCTCTTCGGTCTGGTCGCGCTGGTCTGGCCGGGCAAGACGCTGGTGGTCCTGGCGATCGTCTTCGGCGTCTACGCGCTGGTCGACGCCGCGGCCCTCGGGTACGCGGCCTACCGCTCGTCGGTCGGCGCCCGGCTGCCGCTGGTCGTCCAGGCGGTCCTCAGCGCCGTCCTGGGGGTGATCGCCCTCTTCTGGCCGGTCGCGGCGATCGTCGCGCTCGTGTTCGTCGTCGGCGTCTGGGCCGTGGTCACGGGTGTGGCCGAGATCGTCACCGCCATCCGCCTGCGGGCGCACATCAGCTCCGAGTGGCTGCTGGTCTTCGTCGGGGCGCTCTCGGTCGTCTTCGGGCTCCTGCTGTGGTTCTGGCCGCTGGAGGGCGCGCAGGCCATCATGTTCGTGATCGCGATGTACGCGGTCATCTTCGGCGCGGTCATGGCCGTGGCCGGGTTCCGTCTCCGGGGCGCGGCCGAGGCCTTCCTGCCCCCGGAGGACTCGCCCGCCTTCGCCGGTCTCGGCGAGCCCGAGGAACCCGAGGAGCCGTACGACCGCGGAACCCGCCCCGGCGACCTCCTGGAGGACCGCGCCGACCGGGCCGACCGCGCCTCCCACGACGACGACCTGGACCGCTGGGGTGAGCGCGACTCCGCGGACCGGGGGGACGATCAGGGCCGGTGGGACGACAGGGACGACCGCGGCGGCTGGGACGACCGGCCGGGCGGCAGACACCGGGCCCCGGGTGACGAGGGCGGCCCCGACGAGCTCCGCTGAGGCCCCTCGGCCCACCGGACGGACGCCGGGTCCCGCGCGGGTACCGGGCGCCGCAGGCGGAACCGCGTCCACGGGGTGGTCGGGCCGGACCCGGTGCGGGCGCGGGCGGGCCGCGCGGCTTCCCGGCGGCCGGGGCGGTTCGGCGCCGGGCCTGTGAGGCGGACGGCGCTGACGGAGACGGCCACGCTAGCCGCCCCAAGGCCACGGGGCGCTTCTCCGGATCCACGGAACCGCGTGGAAAGGAGTGCTTCGCCGGGGCCACGGGACCGCGCCGAAAAGCAGGTGCGCGATCCCTCGACGCCTGGCTACCATGGCGCGCATGCACCTCCAGATCTACGGCTAGCGACAGGCGTCACCGCCGCCGCGGCGCACCCGCCCCGCCACGGGGCCCGGTGCCCTCCGCCCTACCCGTGAACACCCCCGTCTGGAGAAACACCTTGAACCGCCGCGCCCACATCGCCATGGTCGGCACCCCCACCGTGAGCCACGTCCTGCCCAGCCTGGAGGTCATCCGCGAGCTGGTGGACCGGGGCCACCGGGTCACCTACGCCAACGACCCCCTGCTGGCCGACACCATCACCGGCGTCGGGGCCGAACTCGTCCCCTACTCCACCATCCTGCCCACCGGCGACGGCACCTGGCCGGACGACCCGGTCAAGGGCATGGACATCTTCCTGGACGAGGCGATCAACCAGCTGCCCGCCCTGCGCGCCGCCTACGACGGAGACCGTCCCGACCTGTTCCTGTACGACATCTCGGGGTTCGCCGCCCGGGTCCTCTCCGTCAACTGGGACATCCCCTCCGTGCAGCTCTCGCCCACCTACGTGGCCTGGGCCGACTACGAGGACACCGTCCTGAAGTGGCTGCGCGCCCAGCCCGGGGCCGAGGAGCACTACGCCAAGCTCGACGCCTGGCTCGCCGACAACGGCGTCACCGGTCTCGACCACTCCTCCTTCGCCGGGGTGCCGGAGCGGGCGCTGGCGCTGATCCCACGCGAGATGCAGCCCTTCGCCGACACCGTGGCCGAGACGGTGACCTTCGTGGGGCCGTGCCTGGGTGACCGGGCCGACCAGGGCGAATGGACCCGTCCGGCGGACGCCGACAACGTCCTGCTGGTCTCCCTGGGGTCGGCGTTCACCAATCAGCCGGGGTTCTACCGCGCCTGCCTGGAGGCCTTCGGGGACCTGCCCGGCTGGCACGTGGTGCTCCAGATCGGCAAGTACGTGGACCCCGCCGAGCTGGGGGAGGTGCCGGGCAACGTCGAGGTGCACACGTGGGTGCCGCAGCTGGCCGTCCTGCGCCAGGCCGACGCCTTCGTCACCCACGCCGGTATGGGCGGCTCCAGCGAGGGCCTCTACACGGGGGTGCCGATGATCGCCGTCCCGCAGGCCGTCGACCAGTTCGACAACGCCGACCGACTGGTGGAACTCGGCGTCGCCCGGAGGATCGACACCGGGGAGGCCAGCGCGGAGCGGCTGCGCTCGGCCCTGCTGGAGCTGACCGCCGACCCCGGGGTCGCCCGCCGCCTCGCCGAGGTCAGCGCCCGGCTCCAGGCCAGCGGTACCTCCTACGCGGCCGACCTGGTCGAGGCGGAACTGCCCGCCTGAGCCGGGTCCGGCCGACGCCCAGTCCCGGAGGGCTCCCGGCCGGGAGC
>NZ_QPFC01000920.1:0-3778 GCF_003427465.1 Nocardiopsis sp. TNDT3
GGGGAGCCCCGAAGAACTCCCCGCCGCACCTTCACGGACCCCGGCTCTCTTCGCCGACCGACGGAACCAACCTCGTCACGTCATCTCGTGCCTCGTCCCGCCCCGACCCGGCTCGGCTCCGACCCGCACCGACCTGCCCCGGACCGGTCCGGTCCGACCTGCCCCGGACCGATCCGGTCCGATCCGGTCCGTCACAACGAGGCGCGCACCCTCTCCACGATCCGGGGCACGGACACGCCGTAGCGGTCGTAGAGGGTGGGCAGCGCCCCCGCGTCCAGGAACTCGTCCGGCAGCCCGATGTGCTCCATCCGCCGGACCACCCCGCGCTGGACCAGCGCGGAGGCCACCGACTCGAACAACCCGCCGACGACCGAGTGGTTCTCCAGCACGAACACCCTGCGGTCCCGGCCCACCTGCTCCAGGACCGTCTCCACGTCCAGCGGCTTGATGGTGGGCACGTGCAGGACCGCCACACCGATCCGGTCGGCCTCCAGCTCCGCGGCGGCGCGCAGCGCCCGCTCGGTCATCATCCCCGAGGAGACGAACAGGACGTCGTCACCGCCGCGCAGGAGCGCGGCCTCACCCAGCCGGAACTCGTAGTCGTACTCGTCCAGCACCGTGGGCACCGCGCCGCGCAGGATGCGGGTGTAGGTCGGCCCCTCGTGCGCGATCAACTGCGGGACCGCCTGCTCGATGTCCACCGAGTCGCACGGGTCCACGATCACCATCCCGGGGATGCCCCGCAGCAGGGCGATGTCCTCGGTGGCCTGGTGACTGGGCCCGTAGCCGGTGGTCAGTCCGGGCAGCGCCGCGACGACGTTGACGTTCAGGCGCGGCTCGGCGATGTCCAGGCACAGGAAGTCGTAGGCGCGGCGGGTGGCGAAGACCGAGTAGGTGGAGGCGAAGGGCACGAACCCCTCCATCGCCAGCCCGGCCGCGGCGCCCATCATCACCTGTTCGGCCATGCCCATCTGGTGGAAGCGGTCGGGCATGGCGTCGCGGAAGACGTGCATGTCGGTGTACTTGGCCAGGTCCGCCGACAACCCCACGACGCGCTCGTCCTCACGCGCGGCGCGCACCAGGGCGTGCCCCAGGGGCGCCTGGACGGTGCGCGCGCCCTCCTCCGCGATCGAGGCGATCATGGCGTCCGACGTCAGCTTCCTGCCACCGGTGCCACCGACGCCGCCGGTGCCAGTGGTGCTGCTGCTGGTGGTGGTGCTCATGCCGTGTACCCCTCGTATCCCTGGCGCAGCTGCTCGCGCGCGGTCTGCCACTCGTCCTCGGCCACCCGCATGAAGTGCAGCTTCTCCCTGCTCTCCAGCATCGGCACCCCCGCGCCGATCCTGGTGTCGCACACCAGCGCGGTGGGCGAGCCCCGGTGCTCGCGCAGCTCGTCCAGGGCCGCGGCGACGGCGGCCACGTCGTTGCCGTCCACCCGCAGGGTGTGCCACCCGTTGACGCGCAGCTTCTCGTCGGCGGGTTCGGTGCCCATGACCTCCTGGGCGGGCCCGTCGGCCACCTGGCGGTTCATGTCCACGATCGCGGTGACGTTGTCCAGGCGGTGGTGGGCCGCGGCCTGCACCGCCTCCCACGTGGAGCCCTCGCTGAGCTCGCCGTCGGAGAGCAGGTTGTACACGCGGGCGGGGTTGCCCTTGCGGCGCAGCCCCAGTCCGACGCCCACCGCGATCCCCAGCCCGTGGCCCAGGGAGCCGCCGGAGATCTCCATCCCCGGCGTGTAGGTGGCCATGCCCGACATCGGCAGGCGCGAGTCGTCGGTGGCGTAGGTGGTCAGCTCCTCCTCGGGGATGATCCCCGCCTCGGCCAGGGCGGCGTACAGGGCGATGGCGTAGTGGCCGATGCTGAGCAGGCAGCGGTCGCGCCCCTCCCACTCCGGCTCCTCGGGGCGCAGCCGCAGGTGGTCGGCGTACAGGGCGGCGAGCACGTCGGCGAAACCGAGGGCCTGGCCGATGTAGCCCTGGCCCTGGACCTGGGCCTGGGTGAGGGCGTTGAGCCGGATGCGGTAGGCGGCGGCGCGCAGCCGTTCCAACCTGGCGGTGTCGACGACGCCTCCGGGTCTGGTGGCGGTCTGGTTCATAGGGACCTTCCTCGGTGTGCGAAGGGTGTGGTTCGGGGGGCGGCGCGTCCCGTCCGGGACGCGGGGGTTCAGACCAGCGCCCAGGTGAGGCCGACGAGGGCGAACCCGCTCGTTCCCAGGACCGTGACGAGCACGCTCCAGGTGCGCAGGGCGTCGCGCACCGACAGGCCCAGGTAGCGCGAGACGATCCAGAAGCCCGAGTCGTTGACGTGGGACAGGCAGATGGCGCCGCAGCCGATGGCGAGGTTGACCAGGGCGATCTCCAGGCCGCTGTACCCGCCCGAGGCGATGGCCTCGGCCAGGAGCCCGGAGGTGGTCAGGGCCGAGACGGTGGCCGACCCCTGGGCCGCCCGCAGCAGCGCGGCCAGGCAGAAGGCCAGGAGCAGCAGGGGCAGCCCCAGGCCGAGCATGCTCTCGGAGAGCACCTCGCCGATGCCGCTGGCGGTGAGCACCCCGGCGAACGCGCCGCCCGCTCCGGTCACGAACACGACCACCGCCGCCGGGGCGAGCGCGGCGTCCATGACCGAGCCGACCGAACGCATCGACCAGCCGCGGCGCACGCCCAGCAGGTACAGGGCCAGCAGACAGCCGGTGAGCAGCGCGAAGGGCGGGGCCCCGACCATGGTCAGGAAGCGCAGGGCCGTGGAGCCCTCCTCCAGGAAGAGTCCGGCGACGGTCTGGAGGCCGATCATGAGGATGGGGACGGCGATGACCGTGATCACCGCGGCGGCGCTGGGCGGGCGCTGCGGCTCCACCCGGGGGCGGACGGAGACCTTGGCCGTGCCGGAGGCGCCCGCCCCGCCGATACCGCCCGTACCGCCGGTGCCGTCCGGGGTCCCGGCGCCGCCGGAGGAGTCCGTGCCGTTCGCGTCCTCGGAGGGTCGCGCGCCGTCCGTACCGCCGGTTCCGGGTTCACCGGTGTTCTGCTCGTACAGTTCGGCGGTGGAGGCCAGCATGGCGTACGCGCGCCGGTTGAGCAGCTTCGCCGTGTAGTGGGCGACCACTCCCACCGGGAGGATGAGCGCGGCGCCCAGGAGGGTGACCAGCCCCATGTCGGCCCCGGTGAGCACGGAGCTGCCGACGATGCCGGGGTGGGGCGGCAGCACCACGTGGATGAAGAGCATCAGCCCGGCGATGGGCAGGCCGATGCGCATGGGCGAGGGCAGGCGGGCCGCCCGCGAGAAGGCGTAGACGATCGGGACCAGGACGATGAAGGCGACGTCGAAGAAGATCGGCACCGCGATCACCGACGAGGCGATCAGCAGCGCCACGCCGACCCTGGCCGGGCCGAGCAACGCGCTGAAGCGCTCGGAGAGCGCGTCCGCGCCGCCGGAGTGCTCGACGATGGCGCCGAGCATCGCGCCCAGCCCCACCAGGAGGGCCACGTTGCCCAGGGTGCCGCCCAGCCCTTCCACGATGGTGGGCACCACGTCCTCGAAGGGCATGCCCGTGGCCAGGGCGGTACCGACGCTGACCAGCAGGAGCGCGACGAAGGCGGGGACGTTGAAACGGATGATGAGGACGAGTAGCGCTCCGATCGCCCCCAGGGCGATCAGTGCGAGTACGAGGGCGTCCATGGGCTCGGGTTCTCTCTGTCGTGGCGGCGCGGGTCCCGCGCACCGTCCGGAAGGCGATTTCCGGGCATGCTGAGGGGACCGTCGGCGCCGCGCGGGGACGGGGGGC
>NZ_QPFC01000921.1:0-1947 GCF_003427465.1 Nocardiopsis sp. TNDT3
CAACCCCCCCAAAGACTCCCCCAAAGCCCAGGTCAGAGGGGTTGGGGGGGTCTTTGGGCTCCCCCAACCCCCAGCCGTGGGGGTCGGGGGAGTCTTTGGGGGAGTCAGCGCGCCCTCTCAGGCGGGCCGCGTAGCCGCCTCGCGGCTACGTTGAGCGACCGTTTCGAAAGCCTCGCGTCCGTACCCGCGCCGGGAGACCCCGCGTCGCGAGAACTTGTTCGCCAGCGGGCTGACCCCGGCCGGGCGCAGCGCCTCGGCCAACGCCAACCCGTTGGCGAACCCCAACTCGGCCGCCAGGTCCTCCGAGTGGATCCGGTCGTCGGCCAGGCGGTCGAAGACCTCCAGCGCCCGGTTGATGATGTCGGGCACCCCGTCCCACGCCGCCCGGCCCGCTCCGGCCGGGGCGGGCCGGGCCTGCTCGGTCGGGGTCAGCCACCCCGCCAGGTCCGACCCGACCGGCTCCGGCTCAGCCGCCGCCGGGGCGGGTTCGGGTTCGTTGCGCAGCCAGGCGGCGGCGTCGGGCACCGCCCGCAGCCGCCGCTCCCCCTGGACGGGGACCGCGACCTCGCTGCCGGTCTCGTTCACCTCTCCGGACTCGTTCAGGGTCTGGGCGCCGCCCGGCACCCCGAACGTGGCCCGCATCCGCTCGTACCTGTTCAGGTAGGCGGCCCCGGCGGCGGGGAGGGACTCCTCCTCCAGCTCCGGGCGCCGCGCCGAGATCGTGCGGGAGATCTCCGCGATCCGGCGGGGGGTGAGGTTGTAGCCGCGCATGGGCCGGATGGGCCCGCCATCGGTCAGGTAGGCCGTGCCCGGCCCCGCCAGGTCGTCCACGGAAAGGTTGCGCTTCCACCCCAGCAGGTAGGCCAGCTCCTCATCATCAGACCCGGCCATGGCCACGCGGGTGACCGCGCCCTTCTTCAACCCCGCGTTGAGCGTGTCGGTCGTGGCCCGCAGCGTGCTCAATACGGTGTTGACCGCGCTGTCGCGGGCGATGTCCTGGAGTTCCTCCAGGCCGTCGCGGATCTTGGCGACCAAGCCCTTCGTGACCGGGTTGAGCAGCGTCTTGCCCTCGTCCGCGAACAGGACGATCTCGGGCAGGTCCGGCCCGATGGGCAGCAGGCTGACGTCGGCGGCCATCTTCTTCTCGAACGCGGTGGCCTTGCGGCCCTTGGCGATGCCCAGGGCCGCCTTGACCATCGCGTAGGCGTCCTCGGGGGTGCACGCCGCCCAGTCCAGGGCGGGCCGGTCCACCTCCCCGCGCAGCCAGGGGTCCAGCCACGCCCGGGACAGGCCTCCGCCGGTCAGGTCGATGTGCCAGATCAGCGCATCCACGCACCGGCCGACCCCGGCCGTGCCCACGTTGAGGATCGTCGTCTTGCCCGACCCGCGCTGCCCGGCGAACAGCGCGGAGTGCTCGCGCCAGCGCACCTCGGCGGGTGTGGAGTCGCGGTGCTCGCCCAGCACGATCGGGTCCAGGATCGAGCGGGGGGAGTAGTCCTCGGGGTAGTCGATGTCCTCGCGCATCCGGTCCACGGTGGCCACGTGCAGCAGCACGCTGCCGCGCGTGGCCGCCGCATCCAGCTCGACCCCGCACCCCTCGGGCAGGCGGGCGGCCCCGGCAAGGGCGTCGGTGTAGGTCTCCAGGTTCTTGCGGGTGATCCCGGAGGGCAGGTCCACGTGCAGCGTGTACCCGGCCCCGGTCTCCCACGGCTCGGTCCGGGTGACGCGAAAGCCGCTCCGGCGCACGATGGTGGCCAGGCGCTGTTCCCACTCGCGCTCGGTGCGGGAGGTGGCGTTCAGGACCAGGGCGCCGCCCTGGGCGGTGTGCGCGGGGCGCCCGCCCCGGGTCAGCGGGGCCAGCCCCGCCGAGATCGCCGACCCGACCACCAGGGTGAGCAGGGTGTTCAGGTCCCAGGGGGTGGTGGCCAGGCACCAGGTCAGCCACCC
>NZ_QPFC01000922.1:0-2022 GCF_003427465.1 Nocardiopsis sp. TNDT3
CTGCGCAGGCCCACCCCGCCCACGGCCAGGTCGATCCAGCCGCGCGCGGCCCAGGCCAGGGGCCAGGAGTACCAGCCGTGTTCGCCGCCGATCCCCTCGACGACCCTCCACACCGCCTCCGTTCCGGCGTCGACGTACCGCGCGCGCACGTCGGTGTAGAGGCTGCCGCCCGCCCAGGCGGGGTCGCTCGGCAGGGGGTCGGACGGGGCGCTCGGCCAGGCGGCCGAGGACCAGCGGGTGTCCACGCGCGACTCGTCGACGCGGCGCAGGGCCAGCTCCACGGCCCGGTCGAAGCCGATCCGCTCGTGGTCGTCCAGCAGTTCGGACAGGTCGTCCTCGCCGACCACCGCGTCGTGGCGCAGCGACTCCACCAGCGGCCGGGCGATCGCGGGCGGTACCGGCGTGACCAGGCCGACCCACAGGCTGGACAGGCCCGGCGAGAGCACGGGGACGGGGACGATCAGCCTCCGGGCGATCCCCGCCGCCCCGGCGAAGCGCTGGATCATCTGAGCGTAGGAGAGCACCTCCGGGCCGCCGATGTCGAAGGTCCGGTTGGTCCCCTCCGGGAGTTCGGCGCACCCCACCAGCAGCCGCAGCACGTCGCGCACCGCGATCGGCTGGACGCGGCTGCGCACCCACCGGGGCGTGGTCATCACCGGCAGGCGCTCGGTGAGGTGGCGCAGCATCTCGAAGGAGGCCGAGCCGGAGCCGAGGATCACCGCGGCGCGCAGCACGGCGGTGGGCACGCCGGACTCCAGCAGGATCCGGCCGACCTCCTCGCGCGAGGCCATGTGCGCCGACAGGCCGCCCCCGTGCGGCGCGAGGCCGCCCAGGTAGACCAGGCGGGTCGTGCCCGCCTCCCGCGCCGCGCGGGCGACGTTGCGGGCGGCCCGGGCGTCGGTGCCCGCGAAGTCGCGCCCGCCCGCCATCGAGTGGACCAGGTAGTAGGCGGTGTCGGTACCCGCGAACGCCTCGGCCAGACCCTCGCCGCTCACCACGTCGCCCCGGACCACCTCCACGCGGTCGCGCCAGGGCTGGTCGCGCAGCTTGTCCGGGGTGCGCGCCAGACAGCGGACGCGGTACCCGGCCGCGAGCAGCTCGGGCACCAGACGTCCACCGATGTAGCCGGTGGCCCCGGTGACCAGGACGGACGGCCTCATCCGGTCGCACCGGCCACGCCGTGGCGGCGCTCGCGCCGCCGCGCGCGCCTGCGGCGGTACGGGTTGTCCTCGGGCAGGCCGCCGCTGACCCGGCCGTACATGCCGAAGGTCATCACCATGATCCCGACGACGAAGCTGAAGATGACGTTGGGCATGGAGAAGGCCAGGATGTTGGGCCCCGCGCCCATCAGGTAGAGGTTCACGAGTCCGCTGGCCACGAAGCCCACCCCCACCACCGTGCAGACGGTGGAGGCGAACGAGCCGCCCAGGACGGAGGCGCCCAGCAGCAGTGAGCCGATCGCGACGGACAGGAAGCTCAGCGCGCCGTTGGTGGACAGGCCCGCGACGACCTCCCCCTGGGTGTCGAAGAGCGGGAGCCTGACCACCAGCCCCGCGATGCCGAAGCCCATGAGTACGAGTCCGGTGAGTCCGGCGCCGACACGGTGGACCACGCTGAGACGGCGGTCGGCCGGACGCCTGGTGTCCAGATCCATGGTGCTGCCCCTTCCGGTGTTCTCCCAGCTAGAGTTCTACGCGTGTGGTGCGCGACACAAGACGCACCGCTTTCGCAACGCTTGGGGCGCCATGGCCGACGCACTGACCCCGGGGGCGACCGCGCGTCTGCTCGGGGTCTCGCCCTCCACGCTGCGCAGCTGGGACCGGCGCTACGGCGTGGGGCCGCGCGAGCGCAGTCCGGGCGGGCACCGCCGCTACTCGCCCGCCGACGTGGCGCGTCTGCGCGAGCTGTGCCGCCTGGTCGGTGAGGGCCTGTCGCCCGCCTCGGCGGCGGAGTGCGTGCTGGTCCCGGCTCGCGGGGGTCCGGCGCCCGATCCAGCCCCGCCGCGCGTTCCCCGGCCGCGGG
>NZ_QPFC01000923.1:0-2577 GCF_003427465.1 Nocardiopsis sp. TNDT3
GGGGGGGGGGGACGGGGCGCGAACCCGAACCGGCCCCGCCGCACCCGCTGGCCGGTCGGCTGGAGGGTTGTCGGGACGCGGGTCGGGGTCCTCCCTCGTCAGGGCGGCGTTCACGCCGTCGCGCCCTGCCGCTGCTGGAGCAGGAGGCGGATGCGGGAGGTGAGTTCGTCCCACTCGCCGGGCTGAGCGGGCGTGGGTCGCGGGGGTCCGACGACGCCGAAACGGGGCACGGGGCCGCCGAGCAGGTCACCGCCGGGGTCCTCCCGCCACTGCCGGACGATGGCGGCGGCGCGTATCCGGGCCTGCTCGAACGCGCGGCGCACCTCCTCGGTCTCGGTTTCCCGGGGCGCGGTGCCGGAGCCGGGTCCGCCAGGTGCGGGGGTTCGGGGCGCGAGGTTCTGGGGCTCGGGTTTGCGGGGTTCGGGCTTGCGGGGTGCGGGAACCCGGGTCTCGGCGGCGCGAAGGCTTTCGTGGGCGGTGAAGTAGGGGCGTACGAGGGCGACTTCCTCGGCGTCGATCCGTTCCCTGGGCGGCGCGAGTCGCGGCGCGGGAACCCTGGGGCGCGCGGGCGTTTTGCGAGGCCCGGGAGACGCGGGAGGTGTGGGAGCCGTGCGACGTGAGGGGGCCCGGTTCCGACCGGTCTGCACGGGAGCGGCGGGCGGTGAGGGAGCGTAACGGCGGACGCGGGAGGAGCGTCGTCGGCGGCCGACAACGGTGGAGTGGCGTCCGCACGGGGAGG
Organism: Nocardiopsis sp. TNDT3; assembly: GCF_003427465.1. Taxonomy (NCBI): domain Bacteria; kingdom Bacillati; phylum Actinomycetota; class Actinomycetes; order Streptosporangiales; family Nocardiopsidaceae; genus Nocardiopsis; species Nocardiopsis sp. TNDT3. The sequence continues at coordinate 740 of NZ_QPFC01000923.1, forward strand.
AGAAGAACGCGATCAGCGGGCCGAGGGCACGGCTGAGAAGCGCAGCGCTAAACTGGCGCATGCTGGCAAATTCCTTGGGTTAAAGGTTCGTAGTTGCTGGCCACGACCCCGGGCGGTGGGAAACCGTCGCGGGGTCTTTCTGCGTATGGAGTTGTGTGTTCGGGTAGAAGATTAGGACACACGGAGCGTGATGGCGAACTTTTCTTCGAACCCGACTCGAAAAAACCACCCGGTCGGACATAACCCCAGATCAGAGCACACGCCGGAAAAGGACAGGTGAGTTTTCACCCTCCGCCAGAGTTATCCTTTTAGCCCGAATTGGAATCATTTGCGATCGCCCTGCCGGGCATGAAGAAGGGCAGCGCCTCCCATGGAGGTGCTGCCCTTGGTCAGGTGGTCGCTAGCCGTGGTGCTTGAGGGAGTCCACGAGCGCGGTCCACTCGCTGGCGGCGAACTCCAGCTGCCCCAGATCGCGGTTCTGGGTGTCGCGCACGTCCACGCCTGCCGCGTGCTCGCGCGCCTCGACACAGTTCGATCCTGTCGAGCTGTAGGTGCTCTTGTGCCAGTCGTTCATGCGAGGTCCTTCAACGCATCGAGTGAGTGTCGGGCGGGGAGGGCCACCGCCAGCGCTCCCGTGACGAGTGCCTGCAACCTTTCGTGGGTTTCGGCTACGTGGATGACGTTACCGTCTGCGTGATCACTGCTGATAGCCAGTTCCCCGGAGTGCAGCCGAAACGCCAGAAGCGTTGACGCTGGATCGACCAGGATCGACCCCACCGGAACCAGATGAACCACGACCCGCCCCGAGCCGACGAGATCCAGCAGGTGCGCTACCTGCTCCGTCCTTACCGCCTCGTCGAAGCTGGTCAGGGCGGTCACAGGGAACACCGCTGTCACCCGGAGCCGGGGGAGTTTCGCGAGGCGTCCTGTGCGCAGCTTGGTGAGCTGGGTGATCTCCTCGTCCGAAGCCAATGGCCAACCGGACCGGAACACGGCTGTGGCGTACGACGGACTCTGGAGGTATCCGGGGACGAGTACAGGTGACACGATCTGGAGCGTGCGCGCGGCCTCCTCTATGCCGGACAATGTCTGGGCCCACTCCGGCAGCGTCGTACCCGCAGTAGCCTGACGCCACGCGGCCAGCAGTTTTCCGTTCGCTTTCAGCTCGGCGTCCAGTTTTTCCGCCATAGGCAATTGCGGCAGTGCGTGCCCATTCGTCCATCGGGAAGCCGAGGCCACGGATGTGTGGACACGGTGCGCGAGTTGCTTCTGGGAAAGCCCGTTCAGCTCTCGCAGCTTGGTGAGCACATCGGGAAAAGGGGGTTCCGCCATAAGCGAGAGATTACGCCCGGGTTCCCCATCCCGTCAGGCGTTTGCCGAAACTCCGTAGACGGTGGAGCGACCCTTCTCCCAAGGCACGTGCTGACTCCGTGAGCGGCTCCCCCTGCCCGCGGGCGGAGCAGACGGTGCCGGGCGGGCGGTCGTGCCCCCCGGGGGGACGGGCTTCCCCGGCGGACGCGGCGCCTCCGCCGTGTCCGGCTCCTACGCGACGTCCCGCATGTCCACCACGAACCAGTCACCGGAGTTGTTGACGGCGAAGCACGTGTATTCGGCGCGCTCCACCTCGCCGGCGTCGTTCTCCGTGGTGGCGCTGGCGACGACCTCGTACTCCCACGGGTCCTCGGCGCTGGTCACGGTGATGTCGGAGGAGGTCTCGAACTCCGCGCTGACCAGGGACTCCCACGAGCGCTCGACGTGCTCCTGGCACGTGGCCGCGGCCGTCGGCTTCTCACTCTCGGCAGTGGGCTCGGGGCCGCACGCGGTGGCGGCCAGGGCGA
>NZ_QPFC01000099.1:0-5416 GCF_003427465.1 Nocardiopsis sp. TNDT3
GTACCGGTCCCCCCGCGCGGGGGGACCGGTACCGGGGTCGGACGCGCGCGGGCCGTCCGCTTCACCGCGCGGGGCGGAGGCCGGGGCCTGGGCCGAAGCGGGCGGAGGCCCGAAGAAGTACTTCTAGCCCTTGGGCTTGTCGTCGTCGCCGAAGTCGGGGCGGTCCTCCACCGGGGTGTCGTCGGCGGCCGGGGTGACGACCTCTCCGACACCGGCCTTGAGCATGCGGATGCGGGTCCCGGGCGCGATCTCCAGCAGGACGTCCTGCTCGTGGATCTCGACGACGGTGGCGAAGATGCCGGCCTTGGTCATCACCTCGACACCGGGGACCAGGGCGTTGTGCATCTGCATCTCCTGCTGGCGGCGCTTCTGGGCCGGGCGCCAGAACAGCAGCCAGAACACCAGAAGGATCAGCAGGAACGGGAACAGCATGCCGAGGAGTCCGCCCGTGGGCTCTCCTTGGGCAGCGAGGTGGTAAAGGCCCTGCACGGGGGCGTCCTTCCTGAGGTTTCTTCGTGTGGCCGACGGCTGTCGGATCGGACACCGCGACGGCCACCTTCTTCGCGTCGGCACGAACCGCGTGGTCCGGACCTGTCCGGCACGTACAACGCGCCAGAGGGCCGACTCGTTCCACCGGTGTCCAACGACACGTACGGAGTCGTGCCCCGTCTCGGCTGTTTCGTCCCAGCTTACGTGGCGTGGGTCACCGCTGCCCCACCGGATGAGATCGGAGTGTTAACGGTTCGCCCCCGGTCCGCGCGGCCGGAACCCATTGTGCCCGGACCGGGACTCCCTGCCAGACGCCCTGGTCAGGGACTCGCCGCACCGTTGTGACCCGCGTTGCCCGCGGGGGCGGGGTTACCGGCGCCGCCGCCGTTGGCCGCCGCCGCGCCGAAGGCCGCGTCCGGCGGCGGGGTGAGCCCCATGTGCGCCCAGGCCTGCGGGGTGGCCACCCGGCCCCGCGGGGTGCGGGCCAGGAAGCCGGAGCGGACCAGGAAGGGCTCGGCGACGGTCTCCACCGTCTCGGCCTCCTCCCCCACCGACACCGCCAGCGTGGACAGGCCGACCGGGCCGCCGCGGAACCTCCTCATGAGCACGTCGAGGATGGCGCGGTCCAGCCGGTCCATGCCCAGTTCGTCCACCTCGTAGAGGTCGAGGGCGGCGCGGGCGGTGTCCAGCGACAGCCGCCCGTCCCCGCGCACCTCGGCGTAGTCGCGCACCCGGCGCAGCAGCCGGTTGGCGATCCGGGGGGTGCCGCGCGAGCGCCCGGCGATCTCCACGGCCGCGTCCGCGTCCAGGGGCGCGCCGAGCAGACCCGCCGAGCGCTGGAGGATCAGCTCCAGTTCCTGGGGGGTGTAGAAGTCCATGTGCGCGGTGAATCCGAAGCGGTCGCGCAGGGGCGCGGGCAGCATGCCCGCACGGGTGGTGGCCCCGACCAGGGTGAACGGCGCGATGTCCAGCGGGATGGCGGTGGCGCCGGGGCCCTTGCCGACCACGACGTCGACCCGGAAGTCCTCCATCGCGACGTAGAGCATCTCCTCGGCGGGGCGGGCCATGCGGTGGATCTCGTCCAGGAAGAGCACCTCGCCCTCCTGGAGGGTGGAGAGCACCGCGGCCAGGTCCCCGGAGCGCTCGATGGCCGGGCCCGAGGTGATGCGCAGCGGGGCCCCCATCTCGGCGGCGATGATCATGGCCAGGGTGGTCTTGCCCAGGCCCGGGCCGCCGGACATGAGGATGTGGTCGGGCGCCCGGTTGCGCCGCTTGGCGCTGTGCAGCACCAGGGAGAGCTGTTCGCGCACGCGTTCCTGGCCGACGAACTCGTCCAGGGCGCGGGGGCGCAGGGCGCCCTCGATCTGGCGCTCGTCCGTGCCCGCGTCGGGCGAGACCGCGTCGCGCTCGTAGGGCGGGGGCCCGCCGGGGGCCGAGCCCCGGGGGTCTTCCTCGTGGAAGTCGTACACGGGGTTTCCTCCTTCCTAGGCCCGGCTGAGCCTGCGCAGGGCGCTGCGCAGCAGGACGGCGACGTCGTCGGTGTGCTCGGCCTCGGCCGCCACGGCGGAGGCGGCGGCCTCGGCGTCCTTGGCCGACCAGCCGAGGTTGACCAGGCCGGAGACCACCTGTCCGCGCCAGGCGCCGTTGGGCTCGCTGCCGGTCCCGGCGGCCTCGGACCCGGGCAGGGTGCCGTCGGTGAGCACGGGCGCGTCGAGCTTGCCGCGCAGTTCCAGGACGATGCGCTGGGCGCCCTTCTTGCCGATGCCGGGCACCCGGGTGAGGGCGGTGGTGTCCTCGGTGGACACGGCGTGGCGCAGGCTGGAGGGGCTGTGGACGGAGAGCATGGCCAGGGCCAGGCGGGGACCGACACCGGAGGCGGTCTGGAGCTGCTCGAACAGGTGCTTCTCGTCGTCGTCGGCGAACCCGAACAGGGTCAGGGACTCCTCGCGCACGACGAGGCTGGTGGCCACGGTCCCGGTCTCGCCCACGTGCAGGCGCGAGAGCGCGGAGGGCGTGCACTGCACGGTCATGCCGACCCCGCCGACGTCGATGACGGCGGTGCCCGCGCCGCGTGCGGCCACCCGGCCGGTGAGGAACGCGATCATCTGGTGTGGGCACCGGGGACGGTGCCCCTCTCCTTCCTGGGGGCGGGGCGCTAGCGGCCGCGGGTGCGGCGGGCCAGCTCCACCTTGCGGGCGAAGTCCTGCTGGGCCTGGGCGACGCGGGCCTGGGCCCCGCCGCGCCAGATGTGGCAGATGGCCAGGGCGACGGCGTCGGCCGCGTCGGCGGGCTTGGGGGGTCCGTCGAGTCCGAGGATACGCGCCACCATCGTGCCGACCTGCGCCTTGTCGGCGCGGCCGTTGCCGGTGATGGCGGCCTTGGCCTCACTGGGGGTGTGCATGGCCACGGGCAGGCCGCGGCGGGCGGCGCAGACCAGGGCGATGCCGCTGGCCTGGGCGGTGCCCATGACGGTGCTGAGGTTGTGCTGGGCGAAGACGCGCTCGACGGCGACGGCGTCGGGCTGGTAGCGGTCCAGCCACTCCTCGATGCCGCGCTCGATCCCCACGAGCCGGTGGGGCAGGTCGGTGTCGGGGCTGGTGCGCACGGCGTCGGCGCCGAGCAGGGTGAGCGGTCGGCCGATGGCGCCCTCGACGGCGGCGACACCGCACCGGGTCAGCCCGGGGTCGATCCCCAACACGCGCACGCGCCTCACCCCTGCCCTCTCGAACGTCCGTTCGCCCACATGCTAGCGGCGGGCGACGACGTCCGCCTCCGGCCCGCCCGGGCGTGTCCGCCCCCGGGGGCGCCCGGCGGGCCGGAACCCGCCGCGGCCGCGGACCGCCCCGTCGCGAGCGTAGCCGCCCGACCGGGCGCGGCCGCACGACCCGGGCCCGCGCGCCGCCTTCGCGCTTTTCGGAGAAAAGGGATGGACGGGACGCCGAACGCGTGCTAAGTTGCTCTCAGTTCGAGAAATACTCGATGTGAGAACAACTGGAGGCGTACGTGGCCGACCCGCGCGACGAGGAGGGCGAGAGCCGGTTCCTCGCCGACTACGACCCGCACGCGTTCGCCCCGGTCGCGGTCACCGTCGACGTCGTCGCCCTCACCATCCGGTCGGGCGTGCCGCACGTGCTGCTGACGCGGCGCGCCGCGCACCCCCAGCGCGGCTGGTGGGCGCTGCCGGGCGGGTTCGTCCGCGCCCAGGACGGACCGGACGGCCCCGCCGACCCCGACCTGCCCGACGCCGCCCTGCGCGTGCTCTCGGAGAAGACCCTGCTGCCCACCGAGCTGCACCTGGAGCAGCTGGGCACCTACGGCGCCCGGGACCGGGATCCGCGCATGCGCGTCTTCTCGGTCGCCTACGTCCTGCTGGCCCCCGACCTGCCCGACCCGCACACCGGCCGGAACACCGAGGAGGCCGCCTGGATCCCCTGGCGCGACCTCGGCCACGGCGACGGCGCCCGCGCCGGACTCGACCTGGCCTTCGACCACGGCCGCGTCCTGGCCGACGCCGTCGAGCGCGCCCGCTCCAAGCTGGAGTACACCCCGCTGGCCACGGCCTTCCTGCCGCCCGCCTTCACCATCACGGCGCTGCGCGAGGTGTACGAGGCCGTGTGGGGCCAGTCCCTGCACGCGGCCAACTTCCACCGCAAGATCCTCGCCGCCCCCGGGTTCGTGGAGGACACCGGGGAACTCGCCGAGCGCGGCGGCGCGGGCGGCGGACGGCGTGCCCGGCTCTACCGCGCGGGCGGCGCCGCCCTGCTGCACCCTCCCCTGCTACGGAGCACGCAGTGACCCCCGAGAGGAGCCCGATGACGGCCACCGGCCCCGCCTTCGAGGACGCCGAGCGCCAGGTCGCCCTGGCGGGCGACCCCGTGGAACTGTTCGGCCCGCTGCCCGAGGACGGCGGCGTGCCCCCGGCGGCCACGGCCCGCCACCGCGAGCTGGCCCGCGCGCTGCACCCCGACACGGCGCCGCCCGGAAGCGGCACCGGCCCCTTCGCCCGGCTCTCGGAGCTGTGGGACCTGTACCGGGCGATGGCCGCGGGCGACCTGCGTCTGGACGACCTCACCCTGGCCACCGGCGCGCACACCTACCGGATCGGCCGGGAGCGGCTGGCCCGCGGAGACGTCGCCGACCTCCACCCGGTGCGCTACCGGGCGCCGGAGTGGCGCGACGCGGTGCTCAAACTGCCCCGCGCACCCCGCGACAACGACCTGCTGGAGGCCGAGGCGACCGCGCTGCGCCGCATCCGGGAGCACGGCCACGAGCGCTACCGGGCCTTCGTCCCCGAACTGGTGGAGTCCTTCAAGCACCGCGACGCCGCCACCGGCGTGGAGCGGCGGGCCAACGTCCTGGGGCGGCTGCACGGCTTCCACACGCTGGCCGAGGTGCGCCGCGCCCACCCCGACGGCGTCGACCCGCGCGACGCGGCGTGGATGTGGCGGCGGCTGCTGGTCGCCGTCGGCAACGCCGCCCTGGCGGGGGTCGTGCACGGCGCGGTCGTGCCCGAGCACGTGATGATCCACCCGGCCGAGCACGGCCTGGTCCTGGTCGACTGGTGCTACTCGGTGACGGCGCACGCCCCGCGCACCGCGCCGCACATCCCGGCGATGGTGCCCGGACGCGCGGACTTCTACCCGCCCGAGGTGGCCGCCCGCCGCCCCGCGCTGGCCCAGACCGACATCCACATGGCGACCCGGTGCGTGGAGTACGTCACCGCGGGCCGCCTGCCCCCGCAGCTGCGTTCCTTCGCGCGCGGCTGCACCCTGCCCGCCCCAGAGCGGCGGCCCCGCGACGGGTTCGCCCTGCTCTGCGAACTGGACGACGTGCTGGAACGCCTCTACGGGCCGCGCCGGTTCCGCCCCTTCACCATGCCGGACCCGGCACCGGCCGCCGAGGTCTGAACCCCCTCCCCGACCACCGT
>NZ_QPFC01000924.1:0-1738 GCF_003427465.1 Nocardiopsis sp. TNDT3
GCCGTGGACGGTGTGTCCACGGCGCCCCCGCCTATACGGTTGGCGCACAGGACGACGCAGGAATCCCAGAGGGGGGAGGGCGGCGCCGACGCCCCGGTGTCCGCGACACCGGGCCCGGGCGCCACGACCTGATGAGCGACAACGGACCGGTGCAGACCAGGTGCCCCGTGCTGAACGTACGCAGGGTGGACGCCTACTACGCCATCACCGTGGTCGCCCCGGGCATAGCCGAGCGGTTCCGCTCCGGGCAGTTCGTTTCGGTGGCCGTCGGCGGCGACCACTCCAGCACCCTGCTGCGCCGCCCCTTCGCCATCCACGACGTCAAGCCCGACTACGGCGGCACCGTCGAGTTCCTGTTCTCGGTACGGGGCACCGGCACCGCCTGGCTCTCCGAGCGCCGCTCGCGCGACCTGCTGGACGTGGTCGGCCCCCTGGGCCGCCCCTTCCCGCTGCCCCGCGAGCCGGTCAACTGCGTGCTGGTGGGCGGGGGCTCGGGCAGCGCCCCGCTGTTCCCGCTCGCCCAGTCGCTGCGCAGGCGCGGCTGCCGGGTGGACTTCGTGCTGGGCGCCGCCTCCGCCGACCGGGTGTTCAGCGCCATCACCGCCCGCCGCATCGCCGAGACGGCCGCCTTCACCACCGACGACGGCTCCTTCGGCACCCGCGGCCGCGTCACCGACGTCCTGGGCAGGGTGATCGAGGAATGCCGGTCCGACGCCGTCTACGCCTGCGGCCCCATGCCGATGCTGCGCGCGGTCACCTCCGTGGCGGCCAGCCACGGCATCCCCGTCCAGGTGGCGGTGGAGGAGACTATGGCCTGCGGCACCGGGATCTGCATGACCTGCGTCATCCCGGTGGTGGGCGAGGACGGGATCACCCGCATGGTGCGCTCCTGCGTGGACGGCCCGGTCTTCCGGGGCGAGCAGGTGCGCTTCGACGACGTGGGCACGATCCCCTTCGACGCCCTGGGCGCCCCGGGCTGGAAGGGCTCCAGCGCGGCCCGCGCCGCGGAGACGGCCCGCGACATCGCCTGAGGGCCCCGGACCCGCCCCGGGACCGACCACCACCAGACAGTGGGTGAGAGAGTTGAACGCAGACCTCAGGACCCGGCTGGGCGGCTGGGAGCTGCCCAATCCCGTGGTCACCGCCGCCGGGTGCGCCGGAGCGGGCCGCGAGCTGGCCCAGTTCCTCGACATCGCCTCGATCGGCGCCGTCACCACCAAGTCGGTGATGCTGGAGCCCCACGCCGGGCGCCCGTCCCCGCGCATGGCCGAGACGCCCAGCGGGATGCTCAGCACGACGGGCATGCAGGGTCCGGGCGTGGACGTGTTCCTCCAACGGGACCTGCCCTGGCTGCTCTCCCGGGGCGGACGGGCGATCGTCTCCGTCGCGGGCACCGGCATGGCCGAGTTCGGCGAACTCGCCAGACGCGTGTCCGCCGCGGACGGGGTCAGCGCGATCGAGGTCAACCTCTCCAGCCCGGACCCGTCCGACCCCGCGGGGCGCCGCTACGTGGACGACGCCGCCCAGGCCGCGGCCGTGGTGCGCACGGTGCGCTCCCACACCCGTTCGGGGCTGCCGGTGCTGGCCAAGCTCGCCGCCGACGTCCCCGACGTGGTGGAGCTGGCCGCCGCGTGCGTGGAGGCGCGCGCGGACGGGCTGTCCATGGTCAACACCGTGCGCGGCATGGCCGTGGACACCCGCACGCTGCGCCCGGCGGTGGCCGGGGGGATGGGCGGGC
>NZ_QPFC01000925.1:0-2805 GCF_003427465.1 Nocardiopsis sp. TNDT3
GGCCTGACCTCGAAAGGGGTCAGGCCGGTCGCGTGTAGACCAGGGAGTAGCGCCAGAACAGCAGCCGCCGCAGACGTGCGCCGGGCAGCACCTCACCGGCCTCCTCCGCGATCTCGCGCAGACCCATCTCCGGGTCGCGCACCGGCATCTCGGCGGTGGGTCCCACCTCGTGCGGGTTCGGCGTGCCGGTGAGCGCGCGGCCCAGCCGCAGACCGGCGCCGACCACCCACTGCGGGCCCAGTGCGGCCAGGCCGGTCGCGACGTCGGCGGCGCCCCTCTCGGCGTACAGGCCGAGGACGGCCAGCGTGCCGCCGGGGGCGAGGGCGGCGGCCATCCGTTCGAGCGAGGGCCCGAACGGCATGTGGTGGACGCTGGCGATCGAGCTGACGAACCCGTACCCCCCGGGAGGCGGCTCCGTCTCCTCCAGCGCGGCCACGCGGTAGTGGACCGGCAGCCGGACGGGCGTGCGTTCGCGGGCCATGGAGACCATCCGCGGTTCGGGGTCGATCGCGTCGACGGCGATCCCGCGGGAGGCCAGGACCCTGGCGAACCTACCGCCGCCGCACCCGACGTCGAGCGCTCGGGTGCAGTGCGGGGGCACGTGGCGGAGGAGGTGTTCGTGGTAGTGGCTGTTGTGGTCCCAGGAGATGTCCACGGGACTCGGGGGAAGGACTGGACCCATACGCCCGGAGGCTATCCGGCCTGGCGCTTGGCCTCCAGTGCCTCCATGGCGGCGACGGCGGTGGCCACGGTCTGGTGGACCGGGACCTGGCGGTGCAGGCCGACCAGGCGGACGACCTTGGTGACGCGTTCGTTCAGAGCGGCCAGCGCCAGTGATCCGCCCAGTTCACGGACGGTTCTGTAGGCGTTGATGATGACGTTCAGACCGCTGGAGTCCATGAAGTCCAGAGCGGACAGGTCCAGGATCAGCCAAGGACCGTGGTCCTCGACGGCGGACTGGATGTGTTCCTGGAGGTCGGCGGCGGTCGCGATGTCGAGTTCTCCCTCGATCGCGACGATGACACTGCGGCTCTCCACCCGCGTGCTCAGCCCAAGCCTGTGCACGTTCACTCCTCCCGGCCCCACGTTGAGATGGTGAGGGGTCCCTTCGCTTAACCATACGCAGACCGGCGGACCACGCCCACCCGGACCGGCGCCACTCCCACAGAGCCGGTCCGACGTCAGGGGGGAGCGTATGGTACGTCCGCGAGCCTGGTAAGTCGTTGGACACACACGGTATAAGCGAACCGCCCGTTCGGGAATGGCATACCGGAAGAAATTTTCGCCTCCTGGGCACGAACTCGGCGGTGAGCGCCCGTTATCTACCGTTGTCCCCGGGACATTTCATGACATGGGATGTGCCGTGGACACCCGGGCAGCGCTGCACGGCGGCGCCGCCGTCACGGGACGTTCACCCGATGGACGAAACCCGCGTCCCGGCCGGGGGAGGCGGACGGCGCCCCGGCACCGCGCCTCCCCGGCGTTCACCCGTCGGACGAACCCGGCTCCCGGGAGGGCTCCGTGCCGCGCTCCGGCCCCGCGCCGCCTCCGGGTTCACCCGTCGGACGGACCCCGCGGCCCCGGGTGAAGGAGTCCAGCAGCGTGCGCGCGGCGAGGGTCGCCGTGGTCTCCCCCGACCGCACCCGCTCCTCCGTCCCGGGCAGGAGCGAGGACACCCGGGGATCGCGCAGGAACGCGTCCATGAGCTGGTCGCGGACCTGGTCCCACATCCAGCTGACCCCCTGGCGGCTGCGGCGCTCGGCCAGCGCGCCGTCGCTCTCCAGCACCGCGCGGTGCCGGGTCACGGCGTCCCACACCTCGTCGAGCCCGTCGCCGGTCAGACCGCTGCACGTGAGTACCGGCGGACGCCAGTCCGGGTGCACCGGCTGGAGCAGCCGCAGCGCCCGCGACAGCTCGCGGGCCGCCTTGCGCGCGTCGTCGGCGTGCGGTCCGTCGGCCTTGTTGACGGCGACCACGTCCACCAGCTCCAGCACGCCCTTCTTGATGCCCTGGAGCTGGTCGCCCGTGCGGGCCAGCGTGAGGAAGCAGAAGCAGTCCACCATGGCGGCGACCGCGACCTCGGACTGGCCGACGCCCACCGTCTCCACCAGGACCACGTCGAACCCGGCCGCCTCCATGAGCAGCATGGTCTCCCGCGTGGCCCGGGCGACGCCGCCCAGGGTCCCCGCCGTGGGCGAGGGCCGGATGAACGCGTCGGGGTCCACCGCCAGGCGCTCCATCCGGGTCTTGTCACCCAGGATGCTGCCTCCGGTGCGCGTGGAGGAGGGGTCCACGGCCAGCACCGCCACCCGGTGCCCGGCCTTGGTCAGCCGGGTGCCCAGCGCGTCGACGAACGTGGACTTGCCGACGCCGGGGACCCCGGTGATCCCCACCCGGCGGGCCCCGCCGGTGTGCGGCAGCAGCCGCACCAGCAGTTCCTGCGCGGCGCGCGCGTGGTCCGGGCGGCGGGACTCCACGAGGGTGATCGCCCGCGCGAGGGTGGGCCGGTGCCCGGCCAGGACCCCCTCGGCGAGGGCGTCCACGTCCACCGGGCGGCGCCGCCCCGAACGCCGCGCGCCCGGCACGGAACCCTGCTCCGCCACGCCTGCCTCCCTCTTCCCGGCCCCGGAGGCCGCGTCCCGGCCCGGCTGGTCCTGCCCCCGCCGGGCCCTCGCCCGCCGCGTCCTCCGCGGACGCGGTTTCCCTCCGCCGCGTCGCGGTCCGCAGCGCTCCTCCGCCGACGCGCCCTCCGCTACCGCGTCCACACACGCCGCGCCCCGGTCCGCCGCGCACTCGTCCGCCCCG
>NZ_QPFC01000926.1:0-1142 GCF_003427465.1 Nocardiopsis sp. TNDT3
CCCTCCCCACGGGGCGCCGGCGGACCCCTCCCACGACGGCCTCCTGGGCGGTGGCCGCCGCGACGAAGGCCGCGGAGAACGCCGCCTGTACCCCGACGAGTGGATCGACCGCCGCTACGGTGACACGAACACCACACCGGGGCCCGAACCCGACCGCTGGAGCTGATCGGGCACGATGGTGGGGTGTCCGACGCCATTGACCACCCGCGCGCCCAACCCCGTGAGCACCGCTACCGGCTGACCACCTCCGACGGGGTCGGCATCGACGCCGTGCTCCTGCGCGGCGCCGGGTCCCGCACCACCGCCGTGATCCTCGCCAACGGGTTCACCGGCACCCACCGCAACCCGAGCACGCGTGCCGTCGCCGAAGCACTGCTCCCGTTCGGCGACGTGATGACCTTCGACTTCCGCGGCCACCACGGCTCCGGCGGGCTCAGCACCGTCGGCAACGCGGAGATCCACGACCTGGAGGCGGTCGCCGTCCGCCTGCGCGAACTCGGCTACACCTCCCTCTCCACCGTGGGGTTCTCGATGGGCGCGGCCGTCGCGATCCGGCACGCGGCCATCTACGGCGGAATGGACGCGGTGGTCTCGGTCAGCGGACCCAGCCGCTGGTACTACAGGGGGACACGCGCCATGCGGCTGCTCCACCTGGGCATCGGCCGCAGGGCGGGACGCCTGTTCCTGCGCGGCTTCCGCAAGGTCAGGGTCATCGACAAGGAATGGGACCCCGTGCCCGCCGAACCCCGGGAGATCGCCGGGGAGGTCTCCCCGACGCCCCTGCTGGTCGTGCACGGCGACTCCGACGCCTACTTCCCCGTCTCCCACGCCAGCGCCATCCACGACGCCGCCCGGGAACCGCGCGACCTGTGGATCATCCCGGGGATGGGGCACGCCGAACGCGCCGTGACCCCGGAGCTGACCGCGCGCATCCGCGACTGGCTCGTGGGGAAGGTCGGCGGCGAGAACGCCTGAGCGGGCGGCTGAGCAGGGCGGATCGGCACCGCGTCGACAGGTGTGCGCGTGTCGGCTACAAAGGACGGATGATCCGATCTCGTTCTTCCCCATCCGGGAACGGAACACCCTCGGAGGCGGCCCCGACCGGGGCGGCCGACGACAGCGGCACCACCGACACCACCCCG
>NZ_QPFC01000927.1:0-4290 GCF_003427465.1 Nocardiopsis sp. TNDT3
GCCGTGCCGCCGAAGACGACGATGGCGAGCACCGCCGCGGTCGTCGCGCCCGCGCTGACCCCGATGACGTCCGGGCTGACCAGCGGGTTGTGCGCCAGCCGTTGCAGCAGCGCCCCCGAGAGCGCCAGTGCGGCGCCCACACCCAGCGCGGTGAGCACACGCGGCAGCCGCATCTCCACCACCACGTGCGTCACCATCACCCCGGCACGGCCGGTGAGCGCGTCCACCACCTCGCCCACGCCCAGCTCGAAGTCCCCCAGGGTCAGCGAGACCAGGGCCACCGCCGCGGCCAGGGCGGTGAGCAGGCCGCCGAGCAGTACCGCGGGCCAGTACACCCGTACCGACAGTCCGCCCAGGCGGGCCACCCCCGTTCGGGGACCCAGGGCCCCGGAGCGCGCCGTCACGGCCCCGCCACCCTTCGCCCGCGCACCACGAGGACGAAGAACGGCGCACCGATGAGAGCGGTGAGGACGCCGACCTGCAACTCCTCGGGACGCGCCACCACCCGGCCCGCGACGTCGGCCGCCAACAACAGGACGGGCGCCAGCACCGCCGACCAGGGCAGCACCCATCGGTGGTCGGGGCCGACCATGACCCGCGCCACGTGCGGCACGGCGACCCCGACGAAGCCGATCGGACCCGCCACGGCCGTCGCCGTCCCGGCCAGGAGCACCACCGCCAGGGCGCTCGTCCCGCGCACCAGCCACAGCCGTGTCCCCAGGGAGCGGGCCAGCTCGTCGCCGAGCGCCACCGCGTTCAGGGACCGGGCCACCGCCACCGCCGTCACCAGCCCGGCGGCCAGGAACGGCAGCGCCTGGAGCAGCGCCGCGCCGTCGGCACCCGCCAGCGAGCCCACCACCCAGAACCGGTACTCGTCCAGGCTCGCGCGGTCGCGCAGGACGATCGCCGAGGTCAGCGAACCCAGCAGGGCCGAGACCGCGGCTCCGGCGAGCGTGAGCCTGACCGGACTGGCCCCCTCCGGACCCAGCGAACCCACGGCGTGGACCACGCAGGCGGCGACCGCCGCGCCCGCGAAGGCGAAGCCGACGTAGCCCAGTAGCGCGGACACCCCGAACACGCTGATCGCGAGGACCGCCGCCAGGGAGGCGCCCGCGTTGATGCCGAGGACGCCGGGGTCACCGAGGGGGTTGCGGGTCACCCCCTGCGCCAGGACCCCGGACACGCCCAAGGCCGCGCCGACCGCCAGCCCGGCCAGGGTACGCGGCACACGCAGGTGCCGCACGACCAAGTCGGTGTCCGAACCGGTGAAACCGGCGTAGGCGAGGTACACGTCGGCCACGGACAGCCGCTCGTAACCGACCAGGACCGACGCCAGCAGGGTCGCGGCCAGGACCAGCAGCGCCACCGCCAACCCGGCGACGCGGGCGCGGGCACTGACGAGAACCCCGGAACCGTCGGCCGCGGCCCGCAGCCGGCGCCGGACTCCCGAGGGCACGGCCGTCACGGGCCTCCCGGCCACATGGGGGGCCACCGGCCCGCCTACCCGAACAGGCCGGGGTGCAGGATCCGGGCGACCGTCTCCACCGCGGCCGCGCTGCGCACACCCGCGGAACGGTCGGCGAAGGTGAACTCCTCCACCTGCTCCTCGGTGACCGCGGTCAGGTTGGCCAGCACGGGATCGGCCGTGATCCGCTCCACGTCCGGGGCGGCGTCGGCGGCGGTCATCCGCGCGTCGCAGCACACGTCGACCAGGATGAAGTCGGGGTCGCGCGCGATCACGTCCTCGACGGCCACGTCGTGGTTGCGACCGCCGTCCAGGTCGGCGAAGGCGTTGACGCCTCCGGCCAGCCGGATGATCTCGGTGGAGAAGTCCTGCCCGCCGGCCACCCGGAACCCCTGGTCGCTGGGGCGGCCGACCATCACCGAGGGCCGGTCCTCCTCAGGCACGCCGCCCTCCAGGGCCTCGGTGACCCCGCCTATCGTGCCCTCCATGTCCGCGATGACCTCTTCGGCGCGCTCGCGCGCGTCGAACAGGGCGCCCAGGTTCCGCAGGTCGGCGTAGACGTTGTCCATCGTCACCGAGGCCGGGTCGATGGTCGCGTCGGTGCGGCCGTCCCCGCTAGGGCACAGCGGAGCCGGGATCCAGCTGCCGATGCCCAGCTCGCGCAGGGAGGCCCGCGTACCGAGGTTCTCGTCGGTGAACACGTCGTTGAACCCGGCGAGCACGAAGTCGGGCCCGTGGCTGAGCAGTTCCTCCCGGCTGGGCAGGTTGGGGTAGTACTCCTGCCCGGCCTGGGCGTCGGCGTACTCCTCCAGGACGGCGGCGTCCAGGAACGCCGTCCCCACCAGGCGGTCGCTGAGGCCCAGCGCGTGGGCGGTCTCGATGGCGGGCTGGTAGGCGGCGAACACCCGTTCCGGCGGGCTGTCCGCGGCCACGTCGACGCCGCAGTTGCGGATCGTCTCCCCGGCAGCCTCGGGGGAGGGGGCGGCGGAGCCCCCGCCGCAGGCGGTCGTGGCCAGGAGCAGGGCGAGGGCGGCGCAGGCGGGCAGGCGGTACCGGACCGCGCGTGCCCCGGTGGGCTTCATCGAACAAACCATCCTTCGTGGTCTGATGACGCGGACGGTCGCAGCCGGTCTCCTGGCTCCCGGAGTCGGGCTCTGGCCCCGCGCCCCCACCCTTCCCAAGCCGTGTCCGGCCCAGTGGCGTGCGGGAGGCGCACTCCGGTCACAGTGGCGAGGACCGCGCCGGACTTCCACCGGCTTCCCGTGCACTGCGACGTCGACGATATGGACTTGTGCTGACAGTCAACCGGCCACGGTAGTGCACGCGGGTCCCTTCCGCGAGACCCGCTCCCCTCCGGCCGACGACCGGACCCCCGCGAGCCGCCCGACCGGCGGAGCGCCGTCCGCACGCGTGGCCGGACCGGGACCGGGCATAGAGGGCGCATGGAACTGATCACGGTGGAGGACGTCCGCGCCGCCCGGGAACGCCTGCGCGGGGAGGTGGTGCGCACCCCGCTGACGGCGGGCCCCGCCGGAGGGCCGCCGTTCCTGCTCAAACCCGAGAGCCTCCAGCCCACCGGGGCCTTCAAGCTGCGCGGCGCCACCAACGCCGTCGCCCTGCTCGACCCCGACCAGCGCCGAAGCGGTGTGGTGACCCACTCCTCGGGCAACCACGGCCAGGCGCTCGCCCACGCCGCCGCCCGGCACGGGGTGCCCTGCACCGTCGTCGTCCCCGAGGGCGCGCCCGGGGTGAAGGTCGACCGCATGCGCGCCCTGGGAGCCCGCATCGTCATGGTCGCCCCCCGGGAGAGGGAGGCCACCGCCCGCAGGCTCCGGGACGAGGAGGGGCTCGCCCTGGTCCCGCCCTTCGACGACCCGAGCGTCATCGCGGGCCAGGGCACGGTCGGCCTGGAGATCCTGGAGCAGTCGCCCGGGGTCGCGACCGTCGTCGTGCCCGTGGGCGGAGGCGGGCTCGCCTCGGGGGTGGCCACCGCCGCGCTGGCCGCCGCGGGCCCGCGCCGGGTCCGCGTCGTGGGGGTGGAGCCCGAACTGGCCGCCGACGCCGCCGAGAGCCTGCGCACCGGAAGCCTGGTCACCTGGCCGCCCGAGCGCACCCACCGCACCATGGCCGACGGGGTGCGCGTGTGCCTGTCCGAGCTGACCTTCGCCCACCTGCGCGCCCGCCTGGACGAGGTCGTCACCGTGACCGAGGAGGAGATCGCCCGCGCCGTCGCCGCCCTCGCCCACGGGGCGCGCCTGGTCGCCGAGCCCAGCGGGGCCCTGGCCGCCGCCGCGGTCCTGGCGGGCCGGGTGCCCACCGCGCCCGGCCGCCCGCAGGAGACGGTCGCGGTCGTCTCGGGGGGCAACGCCGACCCGGGGCTGTTCGCCCGCCTGGTGGCGTGAGCCGCGCGGGCGGCACCGCGGTCTCAGGCTCGGGAGCCCCCGCCGCCGGCGGGACCGCTCCCGTTCACGCGCTGCCGCTCGCCCGCACGCGCCGCCACGGGGTTGTCGCGCCCGGCGGCGCGCGCGGCACGGTCCTCGCGGCGGCGCATGGCCATGTCCGACAGCGCGGCGAGCCCGAAGGCGATGACGACCGCGGCGACGATCAGCACGGTCCACAGCGCGGTACCGAAGGAATCGGGGTCGATCATGGGTGCTCCGAGGGGATCGGGGGTTGGACGTGCCGACAACCCAACCGTAATAGGTGTTAACTTTCGGGCCGAGTGTCAGCGGCGGTGAACTGGGTCATACGCGCGCCACCGCGCGTCCGCCCGCAGCACGTCCGTCCACCCACACGGCGAGGGGCCGGGGACGGCGCCGCGGCGC
>NZ_QPFC01000928.1:0-4540 GCF_003427465.1 Nocardiopsis sp. TNDT3
CGCTTCGACCCCACCGCCGCCCCCAGCCGCGAGGAGCCCTTCACCGTCGTCGTCGTGGACGGCGGGCGCATCCCCCCGGGGTCGCGCATACTGGGCGGCGGCTACCGCAACGCCGTCGTCATCGACGTCGCCGACCCGATGCCGCCCGAGGACGACCCCTACACCCTGGCCCTGCGGGTGGAGACCGAGCGCCTGGTGATGCTCTCCCGCGACAACAGCGGCCGCGACACCGAGGAGGTGCTGGGCCGGCCCGACACCCTGAGCCTGACCCGCGCCACCTCCCTGGGCCGCCTGCTCTCGCCCTACCGGATCGGCATGGTCGTCGAGGTCACCGAGCCGCTCACCACCGACTTCGAGCTGACCACGCTCCTGGGCATCCCCGACCTGCACCGGCACGACAGCGAGCGCATGTGGAGCGAGCTGCACGAGAAGGACCGGCTGCGCGTGCCCATCGGCATGAACTCCGACGGCGCGCCGCTGGAGCTGGACCTCAAGGAGTCCGCGCTGGGCGGTATGGGCCCGCACGGCATGCTCATCGGCGCCACCGGTTCGGGCAAGAGCGAGCTGCTGCGCACCCTGGTGCTCGGCCTGGCCCTGACCCACTCGCCGGAGACCCTCAACTTCGTGCTCGTCGACTTCAAGGGCGGCGCGACCTTCATCGGCCTCGACAAGCTCCAGCACACCTCCGCGCTCATCACCAACCTCGCCGACGAGGCCATCCTGGTCGAGCGCATGCAGGACGCCCTGCACGGCGAGCTGGTCCGCCGCCAGGAACAGCTCCGGGCGGCGGGCAACTTCAGCTCCGCGCTGGAGTACGAGAGGGCCCGCGAGACCAACCCCGACATGGAGCCGATGCCCACGCTGTTCGTGGTCGTCGACGAGTTCAGCGAGCTGTTGGCCGCCCACCGCGACTTCATGGACCTGTTCGTCATGATCGGGCGCCTGGGCCGCAGCCTCGGCGTCCACCTGCTGCTGGCCTCCCAGCGCCTGGACGAGGGCCGCATGCACCAGCTGGAGGGCCACCTGTCCTACCGGATCGCGCTGCGCACCTTCTCCGCCATCGAGAGCCGCGGTGTGCTCGGCGTGCCCGACGCCCACCAGCTCCCCTCCGCCCCCGGCAACGGCTACCTCAAGACCGACACCGAGACCCTCACCCGGTTCAAGGCCGCCTACGTCTCCGGTCCCTACCGCGTCAAGCGCCGCGCCACCCGCAGGAGCACGGTCGGCGGCGAGGTGGTGCTCTTCGCGGACACCGCCGTGGCCGCGGCCGTCCCCGAACCCGAGGAGCCCGAGGTCCAGGAGGAGGAGACCAGCGAGTCGCTCCTGGCGACCGCGCTGGCGCGGATGGACGACCTCGGCCCCGCGGCCCGCGAGGTGTGGCTGCCCCCGTTGGAGGTGCCGCTGCTGGTGGACGAGCTGCTCGCCATGGTCGGCACCCGCCTGCCCGAGGGCGGCCTGGCCTGGAGGAAGGAGACGACCCTGCGCGTGCCGCTGGGGATCATCGACCGCCCCTTCGAGCACAAGCGCCTGCCCCTGGTCGCCGACCTGACCGGAGCCGGGGGACACGTCGGCATCGCGGGCGGCCCCCAGAGCGGCAAGAGCACCATGCTGGCCTCGCTCATCCTCACCCTCGCGGTGTGCAACACCCCCGCCCAGGCCCAGTTCTACGGGATCGACTGCGGCGGCGGCGTGCTGACCTCGCTCAAGGACCTGCCGCACATGGGCAGCGTCGTCACGCGCACCGACGAGCGGCGCATCGTCCGCACCATCATGGAGATGAACGAGATCCTCACCAAGCGTGAGGTCTTCTTCGCCGAGAACGGCATCGACTCCATGGGCACCTACCGCAGGCGCCGCGCCGCCGGGGAGTTCGCCGACCAGCCCCACGGCGACGTCTTCCTCGTCATCGACGGCTGGGGCACCATCCGCCAGGACTACGCGGATCTGGTGGGCTCCATCGTCCAGATCGTGCAGCGCGGCCTCAACTACGGCGTGCACGTCGTGGTCGCCTCCCCGCGCTGGGCCGACTTCCACACCGGCGTCCGCGACCTCATGGGCACCCGCTTCGAACTGCGGATGGGCGACCCCGTGGACTCCATGGTCCACATGCGCGCAGCGCAGACCGTGCCCCGCGTGCCCGGGCGCGGCATCACCGACACCAAGCACCACTTCCTCACCGGTCTGCCCCGCGCCGACGGTGACCCCGACTCGGTCACGCTGTCCGAGGGCATGACCGAGCTGGTCGACCGCGTCCGCGCGGCCTGGGACGGGCCCTCCGCCCCGGCGGTGCGCACCCTGCCCGCGATCCTGCACGCCCGTGAACTGCCCGGGTCCGAACTCACCAAGGCGGGCGGCCTCAAGGTGCCCATGGGCCTGGAGAGCCGCCGGATGCAGCCGTTCTGGCACGACTTCGGCGTCACCCCGCACATGCTCGTGGTCGGCGACACCGAGACGGGCAAGACCACGCTGCTGCGCCACATCACCAACGCGATCCGCAGCCACTACGGGCCCACCACCGCCCGGGTCGTGCTGGCCGACCAGCGCCGCCAGCTCTACGACGCGGTGCCCAAGGAGATGCAGCTGGGCTACGCGGTGTCGGGCGAGAACGTCAAGGAGATGATGGCCGCCGCCGCGCAGGCGATGAAGGCGCGCCTGCCCGGGCCCGACATCACCCCCGACCGCATCCGCAAGCGCGACTGGTGGACGGGCCCCGAACTGTTCATCCTCATCGACGACTTCGAGATGGTCTCCGGAAGCGGGCCCAGCCCGCTGGCCCCGCTCCTGCCGATGCTCGGCCAGGGCGCGGAGATCGGCCTGCACGTGGTGCTCGTGCACGCCGCGGGCGGTTTCAGCCGGGCCTCCAGCGATCCCGTCATCCGGACGCTCATCGACTCCAACACGCCCAGCATCCTGCTGTCCGCCCCGCCCTCGGAGGGCATGATGTTCGGTAGCATCCGGGCGCGGACGATGCCCGCGGGGCGCGCCCTGTGGATCGCGCGCCGCGACCCGGTCGAGGTGCAGCTGGCCATCGCCGAGGGCGCCGAGGAGTGACACGCCGGGCCCGCCCGCGTGGCGCGGGCGGGCCCCGCGCGGGGTGTCCGGGCTCCCCGCCTCTTCAGGAGGGGAGCCCGGCCCCGGAACGTGTTCGGGGGCGTCCGGTACGCCGGACGCCCCCTCCCGTGTCTCGGTGTCAGCGCACCGGTTCGTCGGAGCGCATCGGCACCGGCTCGCCCGCGGCGGCGGGACGCCACCCGCGCGCGCGCCCGAGCTTGATCACCGCTCCGCCCAGGACGCACAGCACGATGAGCAGGAGCCCGACGGACACCACGACCGCCGTGGACGGCGCGTCCACCGAGCCCTCGGGGGAGGGGTCGGGGACGAACCCCTCGCCCACCACACCGGCGGGGGCGCCGCCCGGGGCGATGGCCATCGCCGCCAGCGGGTCCACCCTGCCGTGTCCCGACAGCGGGTCCGCGTCCCCCCGCGGCGAGGCGTAGGCCGTGGTGGTCAGCCGCTCGCGCACCTGCGCGGCGCTCAGGTCCGGCTCCCGCGCCATCAGCAGGGCCGCGGCCCCCGCGACGAAGGCCGCGGCCACGCCGTCGCCCGCCGTGGCCACGTGGCCGCCGCCCGGTCCGGTCCCCACCACCCGGTCGCCCGGCGCGGTCAGGTCCACGCGGGCCAGGTCCCCGCTGGGCAGGACCAGCGGTCGCTGGGCCACGGGGAGGCCCTCCACGTCGTGCGCGGCCACGCTCAGCACGGACGCGTGCTGGGCGGGCTGGCCCGGCAGCGGCCCCCGGGAGGTGGGGACCGTCGCGGGGGCCACGACCACGGCTCCGGCCTCCTCGGCGGCGGCCACCGCCGACTCCAGGGCCGACGACGCCTCCCACGTGCCGGTGCCCACCAGGACCACGCGGGCCCCCGAGTCCACCGCGCTCCCGATCCCGGCGGCGATCTCCTGCGCCGAGGCCAGACCGGTCTGCGGGCTGCCGGTGGCCACGGCCGTCACCGACGAGTCCGGAGCCACCCCGACCAGGCCGCTGTCCTCCACGGACCGGGCGGCGACCACTCCTGCCAGCGACGTGCCGAACCCCAGGCAGTCGGCGGACTGCCCGCCCTCCACGGCGTCGGCCAGCGCGGGGGCGCCGCCGTCCACCTCCGGGGCCAGCAGCGCCACGCCCACCCCCTCGCCGGTGCTCAGGTCGTGGGCCCGCGACAGGCCCAGGAAGTGGTGCGTCCAGGGCCGCTGCTCCACGACGTCCCCGCCGGTGGCCGCGCACGGCTGGTTGTCGGCCTTGAAGGGGTGGACCTGCGCGAGCGAGACGGGGTCCTGGGGCGCCTCGGCCGCCGCCGGAGCAGCCGGGAGGGGGGCGAGGAGCCCGAGGGCCAGCGCCGCGGCGGCGGTGCGGCGGCGCCGGGACCGGGTGGTCCCCGGATCGGTGTGTGCGGTCACCTGACGTGTGCTCCAGACTCTCTGGGGGTGTCCTGGGGGCGCTTCGCGCCCGGTGGGGCGGCCCGACGGGGCGCGAAGCGCCCCCAGGAC
>NZ_QPFC01000929.1:0-2780 GCF_003427465.1 Nocardiopsis sp. TNDT3
TCGGACCCGGCCTCGGCGCCCTCCCCGGCCCCGGTGGACACCTCGGCCTGGGAAGCGTCGGTCTCCGCGGCGGCCGCGGGGCGCACAGGCGAGGACGCGCCCGCCTCGACGGGGGCCAGAACGCGCTCGACCGCGTGGCGTGCGGCCAGGCGGCGTTCGAGTTCGGCGACCCGCCGTACCAGACGCTCGTGGTCGGCGCGCGGCACGACGTCCATCCGCTCCAGCTGGCGCCCGACCTCGGAGCGGACCAGGTCGGCGATGGCCGCGCGGTTGGCCTGGCTGGTCTCGATGAGCTCCCCGGCCAGGTTCTGGATGCTCTGCCCCACCCGCGGCGGCAGGCTCTCCCCCTCCGCCGCGACCGGCGCGGCGGGACCGTTCGCCCTGAGCAGGGCCTTGGCCGCGGCGACGGCCTGCTTGCGCGAGAGTTCGGTGAGGCCACTGGCGGCATCGAGGTAGGTGCGTACCGCGTCGACGACCATGATGACAAGTGCTCCTTGGTGGGACCGCGAAAGAGGAAGGGGGCGCGGGCAGGGCGAGCCGCTGCGCGACGGGGGGCCGTGGCCAACGCTACCGGGACCGAACCGGCGTTGACACGCGAACTCCCAAGACCGCCCCATTCGTCCCGATGGCACCACAAGGACGCGAACGCCCGGCGCCTGGGGCATGATGTGGCCATGAGCAGCATCGACACGTGTCTCGCCGGCATCGAGAAGGTGAACCAGCGCATCCTCGCCCAACCCGACGAGAAGCGCCGCAAGTACATCCGTGAACGCTCCCTGAGCGTGGAGGTCCCCGACCTGGAGACCGTCTTCGACATGCGGCTCACCCTCGACGGCCTGGTCGACATCACCCACCGCCCCGCGGACCGGCCCGCGCCCCGGGCACAGGTGCGGATCACCGTGGCCAGCGAGGACCTGGTGGCCCTGGCCGAGGACCGCCTGGACGCGGCCAAGGCCGTGTTCGGCCGCCGGGTCAGGATCGACGCCAGCGTCGGCGACCTGCTGCGCGTGCGGAAACTCCTCTGAGCCGACCGCGCGGCGCCCGAACGGCGAACGGCGACGGGTACCGTGCTGGGATGCCACGCCAACCTCTCGAACTGGCGCCCTTCCGCGGTCTGCGCTACGCCGACCCCGACGCGGACCGCTTCGTCGACGGGGAGTTCGACCTCGCGCGACTCCTGGCCCCTCCCTACGACATCCCCGACGCCGACGAGGCGCGTGCGCTCCAGCGCTCCGACCCGCACAACGCCGCGCGGGTCACCCTGCCCTTCGAGCTGAGCCGCCAGAGCCCCGCCGGGACGGGAAGGGCCGTGCCGCGCCGCTACCGCACGGCCGCCGAGCTGCTGCGCAGCTGGATCGACGACGGCGTGCTCGCGCTGGACGCGCAACCGGCGCTGTACGTGTACGAGCAGGTCACCGCCGACGGGCGGCGCCAGCGCGGACTGGTGGGCAACCTGCGCCTGCCCGAGGAGGGCGCCGAACCCGCCGTACGCCCGCACGAGGACGTGGCCGACCCGCCGGTGCGCGACCGGTTCCACCTGATGGGCCTGGCCCGGGCCAACCTCGAACCGATCTTCCTGGTCTACCGGGGCGGCGACGGGTACGCGTCGGCCGCCACCGAGGCGGTCGCGGGCGCCCCGCTCACGCACGCGCGCACCCGCGACGGAGCCGAGCACCGGCTGTGGGCGGTCACCGACCCCGCCGTGCTGCGGCGGATCAGCGCCGACCTGGCGGGCCGGTCCGCGCTGATCGCCGACGGCCACCACCGCTACGCCGCCTACCGGCGTCTGCGCGCCGCCCACGACGCCCCGGGCTGGCGCTACGGGCTGGCCCTGCTCGTGGACAGCGACACCCACCCGCCCCGACTGGGCGCCATCCACCGGGTGCTCCCCGGCCTGGACACCGACGCCGCGGTCGAGGCCGCCCGCACGGTGGCCTCCGTGGAACGGGTCGCGGGCCCCCGCGCACACGCCCTGGACCGGGCGGAGGCGCCCGCCCTGCTACTGGTCTCCCCCGAGGGCGACGCCCACCTGGTGCACGGCTTCGACGAGCGGGTGCTGGAGCGGGCCATGCCCGACCGCTCCCCGCAGTGGCGGCACCTGTCCACGGCCGCCCTGCACCAGGTGCTGCTGCCGCTGTGGGAGGTACCGGAGGAGCGGGTGCGGATGGTGCACGACGACGCGGCCGAGGCGGTCGCGGCCGCCCGCGACGAGAAGGGCACGGCCGTCATCGTGCCCGCGCTGCGCGTGGAACAGGTGTACGCGGTGGCCGACCGCGGGGAACTGACCCCCCGCAAGTCCACCTCGTTCGGCCCCAAACCGCGTACGGGTCTGGTCATGCGCCTCCTGGACTGAGGGGGCGGCCCCGGACCGACCGCCGCGCTCCGACCAGGCGGGCCGCCCGGGCCGCGTACACCACGGCGAAGGCGAGCGCGGCGGCCACCAGCAGGGCCAGGGCGGTGGGGGCCAGGTAGAACGTCTGCCCCCAGGTCATGTCACGGCCCTGGGCCAGCAGCGCCGCCAACCGGTTCGGGAACACGGCCGCGCCGATGACGGCCAGCCCCGGCAGCAGGCGCACGGCGCCGCGCCACCGGGGACGCACGCGGACGGCCTCCGCCCAGGCGCCGGCGCGCCGCACACCCCGCTGGGCGAGGTAGCCGGTCAGCCCGACCAGGGCGACCAGGACCAGGTCGAGCGCCAACAGCACCGGAGCGGTCGGCGCGGCGGGCTCCCCGCCCTCGGCCAGGGCCACCAGCCCGTGCAGCAGCGCGGAGGCGTCGGC
>NZ_QPFC01000930.1:0-3214 GCF_003427465.1 Nocardiopsis sp. TNDT3
CGCCCCTTCCGCAGGGGGCCTGCCCGCCCCGCCGAACACGCCCACCCGCGGCGGTGACGCGAAACGCCCCCGGGCGCGTTCTCCGACAGGTGCCGGTCCGGAGCCGCCTCGACTACCTTCGGCAGGGTGAGCAATCTGGACACCCATCCCGCCGAAGAGCGCGTCTGCGGCGGAGAGGTCGACCCCGCCGACACCGCCGCCTCCGGCGACACCGAACTCCTCGAACCGCGCGAGGTCCCGCTCGGCGGCCCGCGCGCCATGCTGGTCCGCCGCGCCCTGCCCGGGAAGAACCGCCGCATGGTCGGCGCGTGGTGCTTCGCCGACGTCTACGGACCCACCGGCGTCGCCGACGGCCCCGGCATGCAGGTGCCGCCGCACCCCCACATCGGCCTGCAGACCGTGAGCTGGCTGGTCCGGGGGTCGGTCCACCACATGGACGGACTGGGCTCGGACCAGCTGGTCCGCCCCGGCCAACTCAACCTCATGACCGCCGGACACGGCATCGCCCACTCCGAGCGCTCCCCCGCCGACGCCCCGCCGCTGCTGCACGGCGCCCAGCTGTGGATCGCCCTGCCCGAGGACGACCGCGAGGGACCGGCCCGCTTCGAACACCACGCCGACCTGCCCGCCTTCGACCTGCCCGGCACGGACGCGCCGGGGGCCAGGGTCACGGTGATCGCCGGAGAGGTGGACGGCCGCCGCTCCCCCGCCCGCGTGCACACCCCGCTCATGGGAGCCGAGGTCGTGCTGGAACCCGGGGCCCGGGTGCGCCTGCCCCTGGACGCGTCCTTCGAACACGGCGTCCTGCCCCTGGACTCGCCCGTGCGGGTCCTGGGCCACACCGTCGAGGCCGGTGCGCTGCTCTACGCGGGCGAGGGGCGCACGGAGGTGGAACTGCGGGCCGAGGAGACCGCGCACGTGCTGGTGATCGGCGGCGAGCCCTTCACCGAGGACCTGGTCATGTGGTGGAACTTCGTCGGCCGCGACCACGACGAGATCGTGCGGGCCCGCCGCGCCTGGGAGGACGACCGGGAGGACGCCGACGACGCGGGCGGGCGGCGCTTCGCCGCGGTCGCGGCCGACGACGGAGCACCCCTCCCGGCTCCGGAGCTGCCCAACGCGCGCCTGCGCGCGCGCCCGCGCCACCGCGGCGCGTAGAACCCCGGGACGGTCGGCCGGGGTCCGCCGGGGCGGCGCGTCCGCGTGCCGCGACCCGCGGGCCCCGGCCGCGCCTTCGCGGCCCCGGGCCTGCACCCGCCGGAAACCGGTCGGCCCCCGTCACGGGTGCCCCGCCCGGCAGTCGCCGCCACGCGCGCGGGCAAGGTCGGCTGAAGGTTTCCGGTAAGCGCCCCTTGTCGTTTCTGTCCATCGTGCGAGTCTGGACAGAAGGAAACGAAAGGAGCGTCGTGAGGCGACACCCTGGCCAGGCTCCCCGCCCCACAATGCTGACCAGGCCAACTCCTGCTACCGTGCGGATCGCGAACTACGGGATGATTTAGGAGACCTGAACATGGTCCAACAGACTCGCGAGCAGTGGGGATCGCGCGCGGGCTTCCTGATGGCGGCGATCGGTTCCGCCATCGGTCTGGGCAACATCTGGCGATTCCCCTACATCGCCTACGAGAACGGCGGCGGCGCCTTCATGCTGCCCTACCTCATCGCCCTGCTCACCGCCGGTATCCCGCTGCTGATCCTGGAGTACAGCATCGGGCACCGCTACCGCTCCTCCGCTCCGCTGTCCTACCGGCGCATCACCCGGCCCGCCGAGGCCATCGGCTGGTGGCAGGTGGCCATCTGCTTCGTCATCGCGGTCTACTACGCCGTGATCGTGGCCTGGGCCGCCCGGTTCGCGTGGTTCTCCATCGGGCAGCAGTGGGGCGACGACCCCAACGCCTTCTTCTTCGAGGACTTCCTCCAGATGAGCGAGGGGCCCGGCATGGTCTCGGGCTACGTCGCGGGTGTGGCCTGGCCGCTCGTGGGCGTGTGGGCCGTGGTCCTGCTCATCCTGGCGCTGGGCGTGCGCAACGGCATCGAGAAGGCCAACAAGGTCTTCATCCCGCTGCTGGTGGTGCTGTTCCTGGTCCTGGTCGTGCAGGCCCTCACCCTGGACGGGGCCGCGACCGGTCTGAACGCCCTGTTCACGCCCGACTGGGGCGCGATGCTCGACGGCAGCGTCTGGATCGCCGCCTACGGGCAGATCTTCTTCTCCCTGTCCGTGGGCTTCGCCATCATGGTCACCTACGCCTCCTACCTGCGCCGCAGGGCCGACCTGACCGGCTCGGCGATGGTGGCGGGCTTCGCCAACAGCTCCTTCGAGCTGCTCGCGGGCATCGGCGTGTTCGCCGCCCTGGGCTTCATGGCCACCGCCGCGGGCACCGGGGTCGAGGACGTCGCCGCCAACGGCATCGGACTGGCCTTCGTCGCCTTCCCGCAGATCATCTCGACCCTGCCCATCGGCGGCGCGCTGTTCGGGGTGCTCTTCTTCGGCTCCCTGGTGATCGCGGGCCTGACCTCGCTGATCAGCATCGTCCAGGTGATCATCTCCGCGGTGCAGGACCGCACCGGCCTGGGCCGCGTCCAGACCGTGCTGCTGGTGGGCGGCGCCACCGCGCTGGCCTCGATCCTGCTCTTCCCCACGCCCGAGGGGCTGCACTTCCTGGACGTGTTCGACCACTTCATCAACCAGTACGGCATCGCACTGGCCGGACTCGTCATGATCGTGGTCTTCGGCTGGATCGCGCGCAGGCTGCCGATGTTCCAGGAGCACACCAACGCGATCTCCTCCATCCGGCTCGGCCTGTGGTGGAAGGTCGTCCTGGGCGTGGTCACCCCGATCCTGCTCGGCTTCATGATGTGGGACAGCCTGCGCACGGAGCTGACCGAGAACTACGCGGGCTACTCGACCGGGTTCCTGCTGGCCGCCGGATGGGGCCTGGCCATCGGGGCGATCGTCTTCGGGATCGTCGTCTCGCTCTTCCCCTGGAAGCGCGCCGACGCCCTGGCCCGCCAGGACGCCGACACCGAGGACGCCGTGACCAAGGAAGGGGACCGCTGATGACCACCAGCGCGATCGTCATGATGGTCGTTGCCATGATCCTGCTGTGGGGCGGGCTCATCGCGGCCATCGTCCACCTGCGCCGCCACCCCGAGAAGCCCGAAGAGGGGTAACCGCGCCCGAACGCGACGGGGCGGTGGGCGCCGGTCGGGCGCCCAC
>NZ_QPFC01000100.1:0-3740 GCF_003427465.1 Nocardiopsis sp. TNDT3
CCCCTGCGCCGCCTACGCGGCGGCGGCGCAGGGGACTCGGCGCGGAACCCTGTTCTTCGGTGTGCCGACGGTGTGGTCGCGGATCGCCCGCGACCCCGACAGCGCACGCGCCCTGTCCGGGGCGCGGCTGCTGGTCTCGGGCAGCGCCCCGCTGCCCGACACGGTGGCCGACGGCCTGCGGGGGGCGTGCGGCCACAGCCCCGTGGAGCGGTACGGGATGACCGAGACGCTGATCACCGTGGCGGCGCGCGCCGGCGCGCCCCGGCGCACCGGCTGGGTCGGGACGGCGCTGCCGGGTCTGGAGACGCGGCTGCGCGGCGAGCACGGGGAGCCCGTCGCCTCCGACGGCGAGAGCGTCGGTGAGCTCCAGGTCCGCGGCGCCACCCTGTTCGGGGGCTACCTCGGGCTGCCGGAGGCCACGGCCGCGGCGTGGACCGGGGACGGCTGGTTCCGCACCGGCGACGCGGCGGTCCGCGACGGGGACGGCTGGCACCGGATCGTGGGCCGGATGTCGGTGGACATGATCAAGACCGGCGGCTACCGGGTCGGCGCGGGCGAGGTCGAGGCGGTGCTGCTCGGCCATCCCGGGGTGATGGAGGCCGCCGTGGTGGGCGAGGCCGACGACGACCTCGGCCAGCGGATCGTGGCCTACCTGGTGGGCGAGGGCATCTCCCCCGAGGCGGTCATCGACTTCGTGGCCGAGCGCCTGTCGGTGCACAAGCGCCCGCGCGAGGTGCGTGTGGTGGACACGCTGCCGCGCAACGCGATGGGCAAGATCCAGAAGAAGCTGCTGGGCAACGCGTCCGCCTGAGTGTCGGCGGGGCGGCGGCCCGCCCGCCGGAGCGGGGTCGGCGAACGCGTGCGCGCGGATGGCCGCGGGCCCGCCGTCCGGATGGGGGGGTTCTCCCCCGCTGGAGCACTTGCCCAAGCAGCACTTTTACGTCGTAGATCACAAAAGGGACATTCCGCTCCCCGCTGGCGCGCGGTGAGACGGCTCTCCTGGGTACCGTCAGGGCCCGCAGTGCGGGGGGGCGGAGCCGGGTTAGGCGCACCTTTGTTGGAATCATTCCAGAAAAGTGGTTCAATGGGCGCATGCACCAGACGGAGACCGAGGCCCTCCTCCGGGGGGCTTCGCTACGCGTGACCCGACCCCGGGTAGCGGTCCTGGAGGCGGTCGGGGCTCATCCGCACGCCGACGCCAGCACCGTACTCCAGGCGGTCCGCGGCCAGCTCGGTGCGGTGTCCACACAAGCGGTGTACGACGTGCTCAAGGCTCTGACGGACGTCGGACTCGTCAGGCGGATCGAACCGGAGGGGTCGCCCGCGCGCTACGAGCGCAGGGTGGGCGACAACCACCACCACGTGGTCTGCCGCAGCTGCGGCACGATCGCGGACGTGGACTGCGCCACCGGAGCCGCGCCCTGCATGACGGGTTCGCAGGACCACGGTTTCGCCATAGACGAGGTCGAGGTCACCTACTGGGGCATCTGCCCCGACTGCCAGAAGGCCTGACACACGCCCGGTGCCCTGACCGCGGCACCGAAAGATCCCACCTTAGGACCGAGGAATTCATGTCTCAGGACAACACGAAGCCGCTGACCACGGCCAACGGCGCCCCGGTAGCCAACAACCAGAACAGCCTCACCGCCGGACCGCGCGGCCCGATGCTGCTCCAGGACCTGTGGTTCCTGGAGAAGCTCGCGCACTTCGACCGCGAGGTCATCCCCGAGCGTCGGATGCACGCCAAGGGCTCCGGAGCCTTCGGTACCTTCACGGTCACCCAGGACATCACCCGGTACAGCAAGGCCGCGATCTTCTCCGAGGTCGGCAAGCAGACCGAGATGTTCGCACGCTTCTCCACCGTCGCCGGTGAGCGCGGCGCCGCCGACGCCGAGCGCGACATCCGCGGTTTCGCCCTGCGCTTCTACACCGAGGAGGGCAACTGGGACGTCGTCGGCAACAACACCCCGGTCTTCTTCTTCCGTGACCCGCTGAAGTTCCCCGACCTCAACCGCGCCGTCAAGCGCGACCCGCGCACCAACATGCGCTCGGCCGAGAACAACTGGGACTTCTGGACCAACCTCCCCGAGGCCCTGCACCAGGTCACCATCGTGATGTCGGACCGCGGCATCCCCGACGGCTACCGCCACATGCACGGCTTCGGCTCGCACACCTTCTCGTTCATCAACGAGGCGGGCGAGCGCTTCTGGGCCAAGTTCCACTTCCGGACCCAGCAGGGCATCAAGAACCTCACGGACCAGGAGGCCGCCCAGGTCGTGGCCGGGGACCGCGAGTCCGCGCAGCGCGACCTGTTCGAGGCCATCGAGCGGGGCGACAACCCCAAGTGGACCTTCTACGTCCAGATCATGCCCGAGGCCGAGGCGGCGGACTACCGCTTCCACCCCTTCGACCTGACCAAGGTCTGGTCCAAGAAGGACTACCCGCTCATCGAGGTCGGCGAGTTCGAGCTCAACCGCAACCCGGAGAACTACTTCGCGGACGTGGAGCAGGCCGCCTTCACCCCGGCCAACCTGGTCCCGGGCATCAGCTTCTCGCCCGACCGCATGCTCCAGGGCCGCCTGTTCTCCTACGGTGACGCCGCCCGCTACCGCCTGGGCGTCAACCACCACCAGATCCCGGTGAACTACCCGCGCGGCGCCAAGCTGGTCAACACCTACCACCGCGACGGCACGATGCGCGTGGACGGCAACCAGGGCGGCGTGCCCGGCATCGAGCCCAACTCCTACGGCCGCTGGCAGGAGCAGCCCTCCTACGCCGAGCCGTCGCAGGCCATCGGCTCGACCGCGGACCGGTTCGACTACCGCGAGGACGACGACAACTACTTCGAGCAGCCGGGCAACCTGTTCCGCCTGATGAACGCGGACGAGCAGCAGCGCCTGTTCGAGAACACCGCGCGCGCCATCGACGGCGCCTCCCAGGCCACCATCGAGCGCCACATCGGCAACTGCACCAAGGCCGACCCGGCCTACGGTGAGGGCGTGCGCAAGGCGATCGAGGCCCTCCAGGCGGGCAAGGTCTCCGCGACCGACCCCAACTCGGACGCCGTCTGAGCAACGCCCGAAGCCCTGATGCCCTGATCGGGGCAGGGGCGTGAGGACCCCGGATCCGGGTCCGATCCACCGAGCCGACGCGGCCCCGACCGCGTCGGCTCGGCCCGTTCCGGGGCCGGGCCCCGGAGGGCGCCGGGCACCGTCGGGCCCGGGGGCCGCGGCGGCGCGGCCCCCGGGTCGGGATCAGCGGATCAGGGCAGCAGGTGGGAGCGGCCGAACATCTCGGCCGCGGCGCGGGCGCTCGGCGTGCCCGCGTCGAGGTCGGCGCCCGCGGCGACGAGCAGCGCCACGATGCCCTCCTCCCCCTTGAACAGCGCGCCGGCCACGGGAGTCTGGTCCCGGTCGTTGCGCAGGTCCACGTCGGCGCCGCGGTCCACGAGGGCGCGGACCGCGGCCTCCTGGCCGTGGTAGGCGGCGAGCATCACCAGGGTGTTGCCCTGCTCGTCGCGGGCGTCCACGGGAAGGCCGTGGTCGAGGAACTCCAGCAGCTCCTCCGTGCGCCCCTCCCGGGCCAGGTCCATGGCCAGGGCGATGACCCGGCCCGTCTGCTCTGCGGAGAGTTCGTTCATGGGTTCCATGCTAGACACCTCCACCTGGCCGAACGCGCGCACGCGGCCCCGGCGGAACCCGGAGGGCGCCGGGGCGGAGCGGGCCGGGGACGCCCGGGGG
>NZ_QPFC01000931.1:0-2895 GCF_003427465.1 Nocardiopsis sp. TNDT3
GGCGGGGGCGGTGGCGGCGCGAAGTCGGCCCGGGGCCCGGTGAGCGCGGACGGCGGCTCGGGGGTCCGGAGCGGTGCCGGACGGACGGGCTCGCCCGGTGGCGGCGCGGACCGGAACGGGCCGGAGTCCTCGCCCAGCCACGCGCCCAACCCCGTGTCCCGCGCGGATCGGGGACCGGAGTCCGGGCCGGGCCCGTTGTCCCCCGGTCCCCGGACAGGGCTCGAACCGGGCCCCCGGAAGGAGAACGGACCCGATCCCGTCGGACCAGATCCCGTCTCCGTCCCCGTCGGAACCGGTCCCGTGGTCCGCGGTCCGCCGTGCGCGTCGTCGCGCTCGTTCTCCAGGGGAGGCAGCTGCTCCGGTTCGGGCACGTCGGGGTCGCGGCGCGGCCTGCGGGGCGCCAGCGGGTCCTCGCCCGGACGGGTGGGGCGCTGGAGGCGCTGCCGCTGGGGGCGCTGCGGGCGTCTGCGCGCGGCCCCCGGCACCAGGCGGACCGTGCCCTCCTCCTCGCCGTCTTCGGTGTCGGCGTCGTCCTCGGCAGCGGCGGCGGTCTCGGCAGCCTCCGAACCCGCCAGGAACTCCGAGGCCCCGGAGGCCCGCGGGGGCAGCAGAGGCCTGGACGTTCCGGAAGACCCGGGAACGCCGAAGTCCTCAGGAGTCTCAGGAGGACCAAAAATCCCAGGAGCGCTAGAAGCCTCAGAAGTCACGGAAGAGGGCGGAAGAACCTCGGTCTCGGGTTCCTCCGGCAGGCCCTCCGGTTCGGGGACAGCGGAAAGCCCCGAAGGCTCGGGATCACCGGAGGCCGACCTCTCCAGCTCCCCGCCTACCGCCTCCGCCCCACCCGCTCCGCCCGGCGGGGACGGCGTATGGTGCCCCGCGCCCGGCAGCGGTGTGTCCTCGGGCAGCCTGGCGTAGGGCGGTGGAGGCGGCGCCTCGCCCTCGAAGCCACCGAACCACTGGTCGTGGGGCGAGGGCTCGGGCGCGGTCGGCCCCGGCGCGGCGGCGTCCGGGTCGTACTCCTCCGGGTCACCCGCCGAGCGGTCCGGTTCGACGTGCTCCCCGGCCGCGGGTCCGGGGCCCGTCTCAGAGCTTCGACCCGACCCGTTGTGTTCCTGGTGTGCCACCGGAGTTCTCCTGCTTGAAGGGGGCGTGCTGTGGAGGGAGGGATACCCCAGCGGGGAAGAGACGGGATCCGCTCCCTGGGATCACTCTTACCCGCCCGGCCCCACCGAAGCATCCTTACGAGCAGGTGAACAGAGGAATCCGTTGCCTGCCGAGGAACCTCCCCGGGTACTGTCTGGCTCATGCACGCGATCCGTATCAGTGAACCGGGCGGACCCGAGGTCCTGGCCTGGACCGAGGTTCCCGACCCCGTCCCCGGCGAGGGGGAGGTCCTGGTGGACGTGGCCGCGAGCGCGGCCAACCGGGCCGACGTCTCCCAGCGCCAGGGCAACTACCCGCCCCCGCCCGGCGCCTCCGAGTACCCCGGGCTGGAGTGCTCGGGCACCGTCGCCGCGCTCGGCCCCGGCACCGAGGACTCGGGCTGGTCCGTGGGCGACCGGGTGTGCGCCCTGCTGTCCGGGGGCGGCTACGCCGAGAAGGTCGCCGTCCCGGTGGGCCAGCTGCTGCCTGTCCCCGAGGGCGTGGACCTGGTGGAGGCCGCCGCGCTGCCCGAGGTGGCCTGCACCGTGTGGTCCAACCTGGTGATGGTCGGCGGCCTGCGCGCCGGGGAGACCGTCCTGGTCCACGGCGGCGGCAGCGGCATCGGCACCTTCGCGGTCCAGTTCGCCCGTGCCCTGGGCGCCCGGGTGGCGGTCACGGCGGGCAGCCGGGAGAAGCTGGAGCGCTGCCGTGAACTGGGCGCGGAGATCCTCATCAACTACAAGGAGGAGGACTTCACCGAGCGCATGCGCGAGGCGGGCGGCGCCGACCTCGTCCTCGACATCATGGGCGGCTCCTACCTGGACGCCAACCTGCGCTCACTGGCCACCAACGGCCGCCTGGTGATCATCGCGCTGATGGGCGGGCGCCGCGCCGAGGCCGATCTGGGGCGTATGCTCGCGAAGAGGCTCTCCGTCCACGCGACGACCCTGCGTTCCCGCCCCCTGGAGGAGAAAGCGGCCATCGTCTCGGGAGTACTCGAGCAGGTGTGGCCGTTGGTAGAACAGGGAGTCGTCCGCCCCGTCGTCGACCGCTCGGTCCCGATGCGGAACGCGGCGGAGGCGCACCGCGTCATGGAAACGAGCGCGCACACCGGAAAGATCCTTCTTCCCCGTTGACGGCGTGCCGGTGACATCCACGTAAGGGGACTGATGAGCAGCGCAGAGAACCCGGACGAGCAGGCTCGGATCCTGGTCATGGGAACCGACCGCGACGGGGACGGCGAGGAGGGCGCGGAGGAGCCGCGCACCCTCGCCGACATGGTGGAGCAGCCCGCCAAGGTGATGCGGATCGGCAGCATGATCCGGCAGCTCCTGGAGGAGGTCAAGGCCGCTCCGCTGGACGAGGCGAGCCGGGCCAGGCTCAAGGAGATCCACACCTCGTCCATCAAGGAGCTGGAGGACGGTCTGGCCCCCGAGCTGATCGAGGAGCTGGAGCGGCTGACCCTGCCGTTCGCTGAGGGCGCGGCCCCCAGCGACGCCGAGCTGCGCATCGCGCAGGCGCAGCTGGTGGGCTGGCTGGAGGGGCTGTTCCACGGCATCCAGACCACCCTGTTCGCCCAGCAGATGGCGGCCCGCGCCCAGCTGGAGAACATGCGCAAGGCCCTGCCGCCCGGCATCGCGGGTCTTCAGGCCCAGGGGCCCGGCGCCCCCGGCGGCCTGGACGAGGAGCGGCACGGCTCCGGTCCGTACCTGTAGCACCGAGCGAGGAGCCCGCCCCCGGCCGGGGGCGGGC
>NZ_QPFC01000932.1:0-1694 GCF_003427465.1 Nocardiopsis sp. TNDT3
TCGTCCAGCTCTTCCAGTGGAACTGGGACTCCGTCGCCACCGAGTGCGAGGAGTTCCTCGGCCCCCACGGCTTCGGCGGGGTGCAGGTCTCCCCGCCCCAGGAGCACGTGGTCATCCCCTTCGCCGAGGGCGGCGACTACCCCTGGTGGCAGGACTACCAGCCGACCTCCTACCGCATCGACAACACCCGGCGCGGCACCGCCGAGGAGTTCCAGGCGATGGTCTCCACCTGTGCCGACAACGGCGTGAGGATCTACGCCGACGCGATCATCAACCACATGACCGGCGACGGCTCGGGCACCGGCAGCGCGGGCACGGAGTGGGCCAAGTACGAGTACCCCGACCTGTTCGGCGACGGCACCGCCTCCCGCACGGGGGAGGACTTCAGCTCCTGCCGGAGGGAGATCAGCAACTGGAACGACAAGTGGGAGGTGCAGAACTGCGAGCTGGTCGGCCTGTCCGACCTCGACACGGGTGACCCCGAGGTGCGCGCGCAGATCCGCCGCTACCTCAACGGCCTGGTGGACATGGGCGTGGGGGGCTTCCGCGTGGACGCCTCCAAGCACGTCCCCGAGGCCCACGTCGACGCGATCTTCTCCGACCTGAACGAGGTCCCGGTCTTCGGCGGTCAGCCCGACGTCTTCCACGAGGTCTACGGGGACCAGACCATCCCCTACACCGCCTACACGCCCTACGGCCGCGTGACCGCCTTCGACTACCAGCGCGACATCTCCAACAAGTTCGCCGGAGGCGACATCTCCGGCCTGGCCCAGCTGCCGGACTACGGCGGGCTCACCGACGAGCAGGCCACCGTCTTCGTCGACAACCACGACACCCAGCGCTACCACCCGACCCTGACCTTCAAGGACGGCGACCGCTACCACCTGGCCGTGGCGTTCATGCTGGCCCACCCCTACGGGCGCCCCGTGGTGATGTCCAGCTACGACTTCGGCTCCAACGTCACCCAGGGCCCGCCCAGCGTCGGCGAGGCGGCGGGCAACCCGGCGGGCTGGATCACCGCCGACACCGACTGCGCCAGCGCCGAGTGGGTCTGCGAGCACCGCCACCCGACCGTCGCCGGGATGGCCGCCTTCCGCAACGCCACCGGCGACACCCCCGTCGTCCAGCGCGCCACCGACGGCTCCTCCCGGCTCGCCTTCGACCGGGGCGACCGCGGCTTCGCCGCCTTCAACGCGACCGGCGGCACCTGGAACCTGACCGCCGACACCGGCCTGCCCGACGGCAGCTACGACAACGCCGCCGGGAGCGGGACCCTCACCGTCGCCGACGGCCGGATCAGCGCCCGGGTCCCCGCGAACGGGGCCGTCGCCCTGCACGTGGGCGGCACCTGCGACGACCCGGCCGAGTGCGGGGGCGGCGGCCCCGGTGAGCCGGGCGAGCCGGGCGAGGTCAACGTCTCCGCCACCGTGGAGACCTGGTACGGCCAGGAGGTGTACGTGGTCGGCTCCACCCCCGGGCTGGGGTCCTGGAACCCCCCGAGCGGGGTGAAGCTGTCCACCGACGCGTCCACCTACCCCGTGTGGTCGGGCACCGCCCCCATCGGCGCCGACACCGAGTGGAAGCTGGTCAAGATCGACGGCGCGGGCAACGTCGAGTGGGAGTCCGGCGCCAACCGCGTCGGCCCCGCCGCCAGCGTCACCTGGCGCGACTGACCCGTGCGCGGCGCCCCGGCC
>NZ_QPFC01000933.1:0-3385 GCF_003427465.1 Nocardiopsis sp. TNDT3
CCACGTCCTGCCCCCGGGCATCCCCAGCGCCTCCACCGCCCAGAGCCAGCTCGACTCCCTCACCGTCCGGGCCAAGGGGCCCCAGACCGGCTACGACCGCGGCCTCTTCCCGCACTGGAGCGTCGTCGACAGCCCCTGCACCGCCCGCCAGTACGTGCTCGTCCGCGACGGCCACGACGTGGTCACCGACTCCGACTGCCAGCCGACCTCCGGCCGCTGGTACAGCACCTTCGACGACGTGTGGTGGGACGGCGACGTCTCCCAGATCAGCGTCGACCACATGGTTCCGCTCAGCGAGGCCTGGAAGACCGGCGCGGCCGACTGGACCACCGAGCGGCGCCGCGACTTCGCCAACGACGTCGACTCCCCCCAGCTGTGGGCGGTCACCGTCAGCAGCAACAGCGCCAAGGGCGACAAGGACCCCTCCCAGTGGATGCCGGAGAACACCGCGATCCACTGCGACTACGTCAAGGCCTGGGTCAACGTGAAGCACCGCTACGACCTCACCGTCACCTCCGCGGAGAGGTCCGCCATCCAGGACACCATCGACACCGCCTGCTAGGGCGCCACAGGGCGGGACGCGTGCCGACGAACACGCCACCGCCCCCCGGAAGGTCGGGCCCGTCTCCCCCGGAGGCGGGCCCGTCAGCGTCCTCCGGGGTTCTGGCGCGCCGTAACCCCGTCCGCTTCTCCCGTTCCGGGGCGATACTCCACTATGAAGGGGGCGAGGGCGGCGGGTCCGGGTAGGAACGACGGAACCCCGCCACGCGACGCGACCAGAAGGGCGAAGAGATGACCGGCACCAGGGGGACCCGTGGCACGACCCGCCTCGCGGTCCGCTACTTCGACGACCGCGTGCTGTTCAGCGACAGCGAGGCCTGGGCCTACTTCCGCCTGCCCACGGTCTCCTACGAGTTCACCACGCCCGAGGAGCGCCAGGCGCTGGCCACCAACGTCACCATCGCCCTCGCCGCCATCCGCATGAACGACGCCGAGGTCCACCTGCGCGTCGCCCACCGCACCTACCCGGCCGCGGAGTGGGCCACCCGGCTCGACGCCACCTCCGACTCCGGCCCCGGCTGGTACGACTACCTCGACGAGACGTACCGGCACGTGTGGGCCAAGGACTTCTGGACCAAGGAGGTCTACCTCGGCGTCCGCCTCGGCCAGCGCAACGCCGGCGCCGGACTCGGCCTGTTCTCCCAGGTCTTCGGCGCCTACCAGCGCACCGAACAGGTCCTGGGCATCAACGACGACGCCGTGGACGACCGCGAGATCGCCCGCTGGACCGACCAGGCCGAGCGGCTCGGCCGCGCCCTGGCCGCCAGCTCGCTGCACGCCCGCCACGCCACCTCCGACGAGATCGCCTGGCTCATCCGGCACGCCGTCAGCGGCACCGCCGAGGAGATCCGCCCCTCGGCGGCCGGACGGCGCACCTGGGGCCGCGGCGAGATCGAGGCACTGGTCGACGGCGTCGTGCACAACGGCCGCTCCGCGCTGCGCCTCGAACAGCCCGCGGGGTCCACCCACGTCGCGTTCCTGTCCTTCGCCCGCTTCCCGGACCTGATGCCCTTCCCGGACGGCGAGCCCTGGATGCACCACGCCGACGCCCTCCCCTTCCCGGTGGAGATGTCCCTGCGGATGAAGCTCATCCCGCCCGCCAAGGCCTCCAAGGACGTCGGCCGCAAGCTCGCCCACGCCCGCGACATGGACGCCCACATCCGCGAGGCCGGGGTGGAGGCGCCCATCGCGCTCGCCGAGCAGATCGACGCCGCCCGCATGCTGGAGCACGGCATCACCAAGGAGCGCCTGCCCTTCGTCTACGGCTGGCACCGCCTCATGGTGTCCGCGCCCACCGAGCGCCTGCTCGGCCAGCACGTCGAGGCGGTCATCGAGCACTACCGCGACATCGGCATCGACGTCATCAACTCCACCGGCGACCAGTTCTCGCTGTTCAACGAGTCGCTGCCCGGCGACCGCATCCGCCTCAACGCCTACGCCCAGCGCCAGCCGCTGCGCACCATCGCGGGCGGCATGCCCACCGCCACCGTCGACGTCGGCGACCGCGTCGACCACTCCGGGGGCGGCTGGGTGGGCCCCTACGTCGGCGAGACCATCGGCCGAGCCCGCTCCATCGTCCACTTCGACCCCATGGTCGCCGCGGCCCGCAACCGCCCCACCGCCATCGCCATCACCGGCGAGCCCGGCGGCGGCAAGACCACCCTCGCCCTCCTGCTCATCTACCAGCTCGCCCTGCGCGGGGTCACCGTCGCCGCCATCGACCCCAAGGGCGACGCCGAGTCCCTGGTCGAACTCCTGCAAAGACGCGGCCGCAAGGCCCGCATGATGTCCCTGGGCTCGGCCCAGCCGGGCCTGCTCGACCCCTTCGCCTTCGGCGACGACCTGTCCGCCAAGAAGACCATGGCCACCGAGACCCTGCGCCTGCTCCTGCCCCGCATGAGCGAGGAGCGCGAGTCCGCCATGATCCAGGCCGTGGCCGCCGTCGCCAACCAGCCCCAGCCCTCCCTGGCCAAGGTCGTGGACCACCTGGTCTCCTCGCCCGGCGCGGCCTCGCGCAACCTGGGCGCCGTCCTGCAGTCCATGTCGGAGATGCGGCTGGCCAGCCTGTGCTTCGACCCCCAGGGCGAGGCGCGGATCGACACCGAGGGCTGGACCACCGTGTTCACCCTGGGCGGGCTCACCCTGCCCGACTCCGGCGTGGGCCGCGACGACTACTCCTACGAGCAGCGCCTGTCCGTCGCCCTGCTCTACCTGGTCTCCCAGTTCGCCCGCCGCCTGATGAACGGCCTGGACCGGCACCTGCCCAAGGCGATCTTCCTGGACGAGGCCTGGGCGGTCACCTCCACGCCCGAGGGCGCCAAGCTCGTCCCCGAGGTCTCGCGCATGGGCCGCTCCCGCAACACCGCGCTCATCCTCGTCTCGCAGAACGCGGGCGACCTCCTCAACGAGCAGGTCACCAACTGCCTGTCCTCGGTGTTCGCCTTCCGCTCCAGCGAGCGCTTCGAGGTGGAGAGCGTCATGTCCCTGCTGGGCGTGGAGACCAACGAGGACCACCTCGCCGTGCTGCGCAACCT
This sequence comes from Nocardiopsis sp. TNDT3, assembly GCF_003427465.1. Classification (NCBI taxonomy): domain Bacteria; kingdom Bacillati; phylum Actinomycetota; class Actinomycetes; order Streptosporangiales; family Nocardiopsidaceae; genus Nocardiopsis; species Nocardiopsis sp. TNDT3. Next base: position 3,096 of record NZ_QPFC01000933.1, read on the forward strand.
CGGCAACGGCGAGTGCCTGTTCCGGGACCTGGACGGCAGGGTCGGGCGGATCGGCGTCGACCTGGTCTCGGAGAACCTGCTGCGCTGGCTGGACACCAACCCCACCCGCCAGCGCCCCGGCGAGGAGGAGAACCTGGTGCCCGCGGGCGGACGCGACGAGCAGCTCTAGGCGGTCAACCCAAACTGTTGCGGGTGTGACGCAGGAGCTCTCTCCCTTCCGGTGATCCTGCTGCCGGAGGCGTTGTGGGACGCCGACGGCCCCTCGGGGAGCAGGATCACCGTGGAGGGGG
>NZ_QPFC01000934.1:0-2900 GCF_003427465.1 Nocardiopsis sp. TNDT3
GCACCGGTGCCGCGCACGCCCGTCGAAGCCGTCGGCCTAACCCCTGGCCACGCGCTCCTCGACGGCGCGCAGGGCCTCGTCCACCTTGGTGGCGTCGCTTCCGCCGCCCTGGGCGATGTCGGGCTTGCCGCCGCCACCGCCGCCGAGCGCGCGGGCCGCGATGCCCACCAGCTCGCCCGCCTTGATCCCGGCCTTCTGCGCGGCCTTGTTGGTCGCGATCACCACGACCGGGCGGTCCTTGGGCACGGCGGTCATCGCCACGACCGCGGGCTCGTCCTCGCCGAGGCGGCCGCGCACGTCCAGCACCAGCTTGCGCAGGTCGTCGCCGCTGGCTCCCTCCGGCGCGGGGGCGGCCACCACCAGCGCGGCGCCGTGACGGCGGGCGCCCTCCGCGATCGAACCGGCCGCCTGGAGCACCTGGGCCGCGCGCAGCTTCTCGATCTCCCGCTCGGCGGCGCGCAGCCGGGAGACCATGGAGTCGATGCGCTCGGGCAGTTCCTCGCGCGGGGTCTTGAGCTGCTCGGACAGCTGTCCGACCAGTGTCGACTCCTTGGACAGGCGTCGGAAGGCGTCCACGCCCACCGCAGCCTCCACGCGGCGCACGCCCGAGCCGATGGAGGACTCGCCGAGCAGCTTGACGATGCCCAGCCTCGCGGTGGAGGGCACGTGGGTTCCGCCGCACAGCTCGACGGAGTAGTCGCTCATCTCCACGACGCGTACGCGGTCGCCGTACTTCTCGCCGAACATGGCCATGGCGCCCGTCTTCAGCGCCTCGTCCAGGCTCTTCTCCTCGGTCTGGACCGGGATGTCGCCCGCCAGGACGGTGTTGACCTCCTCCTCGACCTCGGCCAGGCGCTCGCCGCCCAGCGCGCTGTCGGCGGTGAAGTCGAAGCGCAGCTGTCCGGGGCGGTTCTCCGAACCGGCCTGGCCCGCGGACGGGCCCAGCGCGTTGCGCAGCGCCGAGTGGATGAGGTGGGTCGCCGAGTGCGAGCGCTCGATGGCGTGGCGGCGGCCGGTGTCGATGCCCGCGTGCACGGTGTCGTCCAGGACCACCTCCCCGGAGCGGACGGTGCCGCGGTGCACGAACAGGCCGGGCAGCGGCTTCTGCACGTCCTCCACGTCCACCACGCCGCGGCCGTCCACGGTCAGCGTGCCGGTGTCGGCGAGCTGGCCGCCGCTCTCGGCGTAGAACGGGGTGCTGTCCAGGACGATCTCGACCTTGTCCCCCGCGCGGGCCGCGGGCGCCGAGACGCCGTCCACGACGATGCCCTTGACGCGCGACTCGCTCTCGGACTCGGTGTAGCCGAGGAAGTCGGTCTCCCCCGCGCCCTCCAGCATCCGCGCGTACAGGGAGATGTCGGCGTTGCCGAGCTTCTTGGACCTGGCGTCGGCCTTGGCGGTGTCCTTCTGGCGCTGCATGAGCTCGCGGAAGGAGGACTCGTCCACGGACAGGCCCTGCTCGGCCGCCATCTCCAGGGTGAGGTCGATGGGGAAGCCGTAGGTGTCGTGGAGCTGGAAGGCGTCCGTCCCGGAGAAGACGGTGCCGCCCCCGGCGCGCGTGCGCTCGGCGGCGCGGCCGAACAGCGCGGTGCCCGCCCGCAGGGTCTCGGCGAAGTTGCGCTCCTCGGTGTCGATCACACCGTGGATGACGTCGGCCCGGTCCAGCAGGTCGGGGTAGATGTCCTTCATCGCGTCGATGCTGACCTCGGTCAGCTCGTGCAGGAAGGCGGTCTCGGTGCCCGAGAGCAGGCGCAGGTTGCGGATGGAGCGGCGCAGGATGCGGCGCAGGACGTACCCGGCCTTCTCGTTGCCGGGCCGCACCCCGTCGCCGACGAGCATGACGGCGCTGCGCACGTGGTCGGCGACCACGCGGAGCATGACGTCCTGCTCCTGGTTGTCGCCGTAGCGGGTGCCGGTGAGCTCGGCGGCGCGGTGCAGGACGCGGCCGATGATGTCGGTCTCGTAGATGTTGTCGACGCCCTGCAGGACCGCGGCGAGGCGCTCCAGGCCCAGGCCGGTGTCGATGTTCTTCTTGGGCAGCTCCCCGAGGATGGGGTACTCCTTGCCGCTGCCCTCGCCCCGCTCGTACTGCATGAAGACGAGGTTCCAGATCTCGATGTAGCGGTCCTCGTCGGCCTCGGGGCCGCCGTCGACGCCGTACTCGGGACCGCGGTCGTAGAAGATCTCGGAGCAGGGGCCGCAGGGACCGGGCACGCCCATGTCCCAGTAGTTCTCCTCCTTGCCCATGCGCTGGATGCGCTCGGGCCGCACGCCCACCTTGTCGCGCCAGATCGCCTCGGCCTCGTCGTCGTCGAGGTAGACGGTGACCCACAGCCTCTCGGGGTCGATGCCGAAGCCGCCCTCCTCCACCGGCGTGGTGACCAGCTCCCAGGCCAGCGGGATCGCCCGCTCCTTGAAGTAGTCGCCGAAGGAGAAGTTGCCCAGCATCTGGAAGAACGTGGCGTGCCGGGAGGTCTTGCCGACCTCCTCGATGTCCTTGGTGCGGATGCACTTCTGCACGCTGGTGGCGGTGTCGTGGGGGGGCGTGCGCTGACCCAGGAAGTAGGGCTTGAACGGAACCATGCCTGCGGGCACCAGCAGCAGCGTGGGGTCCTCGGCGATGAGGCTTGCCGAGGGCACGACGGTGTGTCCGTTCTTCTCGAAGAAACTGAGGAAGCGGCGCGCGATCTCTGCCGTCTCCATTGATGCCCTCCTGCTGCTCGGCTCCGCCGCCCTGGGCGACGTGGCTGTCCCTGCCGGGACCGTGGTCACGCGTGGTCGGTAGGCGCCCATCGTAGAGGGAACCGTGATGCCAGCGCGCGTGGTTTGCGGGTGGCCGCCGGGGCCGTCCTGGTCAGGACAACGGCGGCGGCCTGGTTGTTCCCAGGCTATCGCCGCCG
>NZ_QPFC01000935.1:0-1371 GCF_003427465.1 Nocardiopsis sp. TNDT3
CGTCCCGCGTGGACCAGGCGGTGTGCCCCTCCCACACCACGGCGAGGCTGTCTTGGGCATTGTCGAGCCAAAGGATCTTACCAAGATCACTTCAGTCGGGGCCTATACACAAGAGGATGGTCATTTCCGTCAAATCGAGAGGCAATCTCCCATTTCGTTCTCTCGGAAATAAGATCAAAGATGAATTGCACCTTTTCAGGGCTTTCGGACCACGTGGCCCAAAAAACATCTATGGCCGTGTTATATGGCCCCGACAAGACCTCTTCCACATGCACATCGATCTCACCAATGCGTTCATCGCTGGATGCGATCCGAAATTCAAAGGTTTCAGGGGCATTGCTCCACTCCTGCACCACTTCAGGGAAACCACGCAATGCAGAAGCAACTTCACCAAGACTAGCAGAAACCTCAATAAACTCCGCTCTCGACAATCTTCCCCCTACGGCCAAACGATAGTGTACCCGTCACCAATTACAACTACCTCACTGAGGTCTCCTCCATAGTTGAACAGCCCACTCCCAATCCTCTTAACGGCATCCTCTTGAGAAGTCCCCAGGTGCCTCACATCAAAAACCATCCGGCGAGACTGCCCCCTCGCGTTCCTAATGTTCCGCTCGAAAGATCTTGCAGTATCTGATTCGAGGACTTTGAACTCGACCGTCTCACCAGTGCCGGATATTACAGCCTCCGGAGTCCTAACTCCGTCAACGGTCGACTCCTTAATGGACTCAACCTCAATGCCATGCTCTCTGAGATATTCTGCCACCCTTACTTCTTTATCACTGAAGTGCTTCCATTCAGGGCCAACAAGCCCTTCGCTAGCAATATCTTCAAATGACCTCGGGTTGGCGCGTCCAGTTGGCGGCTTGGTCTGGTCCGGACGCGGAAGGAGACCTTCCGTATCGACTCTATCCGGAAAGGCATCCAAAAGCCGTTCCTGACTACCTTGCGAATCATCTCCGTTATCTGGTTGAGGCTTCTGAGGTTGATCGTTGTTGTCACGACCGTTGTCGGGGCCGCCTTCATCACCATCATCGCCACCGGTACCGGTGCGGTCGTTGGGGGGCTCGTCGCCCCCGCCGCCGCCACCGGCGGCGGGCTCGGGACGCTCCGCCTCCGGCTCCTCGCGCGGACCAGCCGTGCCCTCTCCCGCATCGCTCCGGTCGCTCTCGTCGTCCTCGGCGCGGGGCGCGTCGGTGTCGCCGCGCTGGGACTCGCCCTCCGGACGCGGCGTCGGGGCCGGGGCGCCGGGCCTCTCCTCGGGCCCTCCCGGTACCTCCGTGTCCTCCTCGTCAGAACGCCGCGGAGTGTCCTCGTCGCCCGGTCGGTTCCGGGGGGTGCCGCTGTCCTGGGGCTGCGGCGCGGGCGGGT
>NZ_QPFC01000936.1:0-1005 GCF_003427465.1 Nocardiopsis sp. TNDT3
GGCCAGATGACGGCGATGTCGTTGCGCGTGCCGTAGTTCCCGCTCCCCGTCTTGTCGCCGACCTCCCAGCCCTCGGGCACCCCGGCGCGGATCAGCTCGTCCCCGGTCAGGTTGTCGACGAGCATCCGCGTGAGCACCTCGCGCCGGTCCTCGGGCAGGGCGTCGCCGAGGACGAACTCGCGCAGGCTCCCGGCCATGGCGCGCGGCGTGCTCGTGTCCCGGGTGTCACCGGGCGCCCACCGGCTCAGGCCGGGTTCGACGCGGTCGGCCTCGATCACGTCGTCGCCCATCTCCTCCATCGCCCCCTCGAACCCGTCGGGTCCGCCGAGTTCGCCGAAGAGCAGGTTGGCGGCGGTGTTGTCGCTGTAGCGGACGGCGGCGTCGGCCACCTCCATGAGGGGCAACCCGGTGTCGACGTGCTGTTCGGTGACCGGTGAGTGGCCGAACACGTCGTCGGCGTCGTAGGTGACGACCTCCTCCATCTCCTCGGGCGTGTTCCGCTGGAGCACCAGCGCCGCGCTGAAGGCCTTGTGGGTGGAGCAGTAGGCGAACCGCTCGTCGGGGCGGTGCGCGACCTCCTCGCCGCTGCCCGTGTCCACCGCGTAGACGCCCAGCCGCGCGTCGAACTCCTCCTCCAGGTCCGCGAACTCGTCGGCGAACCCGGCGGAGAGGTCGGCCGGGGCCGACCGCCCGGCCGAGCCCTCGGCGGAGGGCCCGGCCGAGGGCTCCGTCCCCGGAGCCGGTCCGGAACCGTCCGCCCCGCAGGCGGCGGCGGGAACGAGGGTGACCGCGGCCAGGGCCGCGAGTCCGGTGCGCCGTAGGGGTGAAAGCAACATCTTCCCTGCTCCTTCTGTCCTGGGGACGTCCGGTCTCCGTGCCCGGTCGGCACGGAGCGCCGTCAGCCCAGCTCCTCCGCGACGATCTCGGCGGCCCGGGCGATCAGCGCGTCGTCGTACTCGGCGTCCTCCGCCTCGCGGCTGGACATGACGGCGAGGACGATGGGGT
>NZ_QPFC01000937.1:0-1497 GCF_003427465.1 Nocardiopsis sp. TNDT3
CTACTGGATGGGCGGGTAGGCGTTGGCCAAAAGCTCCTGGAACTGCGCGGAGAACCAGTGCCCCGAGATCGGCGCGTTGGGCAGCGCACCGCTCATGTTGTAGTTGTTGCGCGGGTTGCCCTCATAGGTCGGGTCGCACATCCGGTCGAACCCCTTGCCCTCGGGGTTCTCGATGAACTCACTGGACCCGTCGGACTCACCCGGCGGCTTCATCCACACATAGGCGTCGATCCCCGCCTCCGGAGCGGCCTGGGGGCGCTCACCCAGCCCCGCACCGGACTGGTTGCACCAGTTCCCCGACTGGAGACGGCGGTCGTAGCGGCCCCCGTCCACGTAGGCGTTCACATCCGTGCTCGGCCCCGGCCCGTCCGGACGGTCCGGCCCACCCCACCCGTTACGGGAGGTGTCGATGAGCATCCCGATCCCCGAATCGAACCCCTGACCCACCAGCTCCTCACGCAGAGCCTGGGCGAAGGACAACTCGTCGGTGAACTGGTTCCAGTCCACCCACTCCGACTGGCGCACCGGCGTACCGGCGATGGTCTGGTCGACGGAGAAGTTGTCCTCCACCAGAGCCGAGTAGTTCGCGGTGTTGGCGATGAACCCGTGCACATCGTCGGGGCTGGCACCGGCGGCGTTGGCCGCCTCGAAGAACAGCGCCGCCGAGGCGGTGAAGTTGTCCTGCCAACCGATCCACCCGTGGTGGCCGGCGTCGACGTAGTTGTAGACGTTGTCGATCGCGCCCAGCTGCGCCAGCGCGTAGCCCACCCCCTCGACGTAGTTGCCGTTGGCCAGCATCTCGTCGCAGTTCTCGGTCGCGGTCTCGCGCGGGGAGACGTTGGTGACCAGGTTGGGCAGCGAGTCGATCTCGACCGTGGTCACCACCCGCAGCTCGGTGTCCTCGTAATCGGCCAGGATCTGGGCGATGGGATCGATGTAGTCGTTCTTGTACCGGTCGATCTCGTCCGGGCCCAGCTCGCCGTTGGAGGCCAAAGCGGCGCAGTCACGGCCGGGCAGGTTGTAGATGACCACCTGGAACACCAGGGGTTCACCGTTGGCCTGGGCCAGGGCCTCGTCCAGGTGATCGCGCAGTCCCATGCTGCCGGTGGTGGGGCTGTCGTTGCCCTCGATGGCGCTGATGCGGTCCAGCCACACCCCGGTGGGCTCGTCGGCCACGGCGTCCCCGCCGGGCTCGGCGGCGGCGTTGGCCGACCAGATCGGGTTGACGTACACCTCAGCGCCCACGTACGGGTTGTCCACCCGACCGTTGCTGCCGGGCTCCTCGGGCTCCTCGGGCTCCCCGGGCTCTTCCGGTTCCTCCGGCTCCTCGACGTCACCGCTGCACAGCACGCCGTTCAGTTCGAAGGCCGTGGGCGCGGCGTTGCTTCCGGTGTAGCTTCCCTGGAAGCCGAAGCTGGCGGTGCCGTCGGTGGAGAGTGAGGCGTTGTGCCCGGCGTTGGTGACCGAGACGCTCTGTCCGCTCTGGGTGACGGTGCC
>NZ_QPFC01000938.1:0-2327 GCF_003427465.1 Nocardiopsis sp. TNDT3
GGGAGGCGGGGGGTGGTGCGGGCGTGGTCTCCGATGACATGCGCTCTCCTTCGGTCGGTGCGCAGACCACTCTCAACGTGTGACCGCCATCACGCCCAAGACGTAGTTTCTCTCAGACCCATAGACTGCGCCTATGAATCGGTGGGTGAGCTGACATGGACGCGCGGCAGCTGTCCTACTTCCTGGCCATCGTCGACCACGGCGGATTCGGCAGGGCCGCCGAGCACCTGCACATCGCCCAGCCCTCGTTGTCCCAGGCCATCGGGGGTCTGGAGCGGGAGCTGGGCGTGGACCTGTTCCACCGGGTGGGCCGGGGCGTGGTGCTGACCGACACCGGCACCCGCCTCATCGAACCGGCCCGCCAGGTGGTCCGGGACCTGGAGGCGGTGCGCGACACCGCGCGTTCGGCCCGCGGGCTGCGGCGGGGGCGGGTGGACCTGGTCTCGACGCCCTCCCCGGGGATCGAGCCGCTCACCACGCTGATGGCCTCCTTCGCGCGGGAGTACCCACTGATGACGGTCAACGTGGCGGGGGCGTTCACCCCCGAGGAGGTGGTCCAGCACGTGCGCTCGGGGGCGGCCGAGATCGGGCTGCTGGGCTCGGCGGGCCACCCGCGCACCGCGGACCTGAGGGTGCTGCCGGTGGAGGAGCAGCCCCTGGTGCTGCTGTCCCCGCCCGAGAAGGAGGGCGCCCCGCCGGAGCGGACCGTGTCCGGCGGCACCGGTCCCGTCCCGGACCGGATCGACCGCGCGGACCTGGGCGGTCTGCGGCTGATCGCCTCCCAGCGCGGCAGCCTCATGCGCCAGATCGTGGACGACATCCTGGCGGGCGGCACCGACGCGCACCTGGCCGCCGAGGTCGACCACCGCACCTCGATCCTGCCCCTGGTGCTGTCCGGGCTCGGCCACGCCGTCATGCCCTCCTCCTGGAAGCCCATCGCCACGCGCATGGGCGCCCGGGTCCGCCTCATCGAACCGGTCTCCCGCCTGCGCGTCGTCATCGTCAGCCGCGCCTCGCGGATGACGCCCGCCGCGCAGGCCTTCCTCGGCGTCGCCGAGCACTACGCCAGGACCCGTCCGGAAGCGGAGCCGGGGGGTTCCGCGCAGGCATAGGCACCGCCTATGGGTCACATCGCCGATGCGTCTTGGACGCGGCCGGGGGCGGCGCGCTTGACTTCCGGGGAACCCGACCGACGGAGGAGACATGACCCAGACCCGCCACTTCCGCATCGCCGCCATCCCCGGTGACGGCGTCGGGAGCGAGGTGGTCGACGCGGGCCGCCAGGTGCTCGACGCCCTGGCCTCGGCCTCGCACGGCACCCTCGGCTTCACCTGGCAGGAGTTCCCGTGGGGCTCGGACTTCTACGCCCGCACCGGCAAGATGATCGACGACGACGGCCCCGAACGGCTCAGGGAGTTCGACGCGCTCTACTTCGGCGCCGTGGGCTGGCCCACCGTCCCCGACCACGTCAGCCTGTGGGGCCTGCGGCTGCGTCTGTGCCAGGGCTTCGACCAGTGGGCCAACGTCCGGCCCGTCCACTTCCTGCCCGGCGTCACCAGCCCCCTGCGCAAGGCCGACACCACCGAACTGGACTGGGTCGTGGTCCGCGAGAACTCCGAGGGCGAGTACGGCGGGTTCGGCGGCCGCAACTTCTCCGCCCGCGGCCGGGGCGGCGAGGTGGCCGTGCAGTCGGCGGTCTTCACCGAGACCGGCTGCGAGCGCATCATCCGCTTCGCCTTCGACCTGGCCCGCACCCGCGGTCGGCGCAAGGTGTCGTCGGTGACCAAGAGCAACGCCCAGCAGTACGGCATGGTGCTGTGGGACGAGGTGTTCGAACGCGTGGCCGCCGACTACCCCGACGTGGAGACCGAGAGCGTGCTGGTCGACGCCATGTCCGCCAAGTTCGTCCTGCGCCCGGAGGAGCTGTCGGTGGTGGTGGCCTCCAACCTCAACGCCGACATCCTCTCCGACCTCGGCAGCGCCCTGGCCGGGAGCCTGGGCCTGGCCGCCAGCGCCAACCTCAACCCCGAGCGCCGCTACCCCAGCATGTTCGAACCGGTGCACGGGTCGGCCCCCGACATCGCCGGAAGGGGCGTGTGCAACCCGATCGGCGCCGTCGGCAGCGCCGCCCTCATGCTGGAGCACTTCGGCCTGGACGAGGAGGCCGCGCGGGTGCAGCGGGCCATCCGGGCGACGTGCGCCCAGGGCGTGCTGACCGCGGACGTGGGCGGCGGCACCTCCACCAAGGACGTCACCTCGGCGCTGATCGACAACCTCGCCGACTGAGCGCGGCGTCCGGGAGCGCGGTGGCCCCGCCGGGGCCACCG